>NZ_JAOXHI010000005.1:0-40628 GCF_025779955.1 Mycoplasma enhydrae | reverse complement strand
GAGCTAATTACTGACTTTATAAATTACTATAATAATATTAGAATACAAATTAAACTAAAAAACCTCTCTCCGTGTCATTACATGAGAAAGGTTTAATTGATTTGTCCACTAATAGGGGACATGTTTAAAAATGCTGAAGATAAATTGAAAATTGCTTTAATTTACAGTTATGATGCAAATCAAGAAGGCCGCTATGAGGATAGTGATGAGAACTATGATTCAATTGATAAATTACAAAAAACTGATAAAGAATTTTTAAGTTTTGCCATTAACGATTATAACGAAATGTTTAAAACAAACTGAGATGTAAATAAATTTTTAGAATACTATAAAGATGTTAGTAAAAAGGTTAAAAACAGGGAGATTGACATTTTAATTGTTGTTAATATGTTTTTAACTGGATTTGATGCAAAAGTGCTAAATACGCTTTGAATTGATAAGGAACTTCGTTATCATAATTTATTACAAGCTTTTTCAAGAACTAATAGAATTAGCAATGAAATTAAAGATGCTGGTAATATTGTTTGTTTTGTAAATCTTGATAAATATTTTGAAGAAGCTCTAAAACTATTTGGAAGTGAAAATGCTTCTAAGTTTATTTTATATAGAAGTTTTAATGATTATTACAATGGTTATACAGAAGAAGGTAAGCATTTTGAAGGATGAAAATCACTTATTCAAAAATTACAAAAAATTAAGCTTAGTGATTTTCAAAGAATGTCCAAACAAGATAAAACTAATTTTGTTAAACTCTTTAATCAAATTTTGAGATTAAGAAACATTCTTTTTAGTTTTGAGGAATTTGAAAATAAGACAATAATTAGTGAACGTGAATTTGGTGATTACAAATCTCATTACAATGATATTTATGAAAAAGAAAAAGCTAATCGAAATAATCAAAAAGAAATTATTAATGAAGACCTTGAATTTGAAATTTCTTTAGCTAAAGCAAATGAATATGATGTTGATGATATAGTTAATTTAATAGTCATGAACAAAAAAATCGAAAAAGGTGAATTAGTTAAAGAAATTGAAGCTAAACTTAATAGTAATATTGGTTTAAGATCAAAAAAAGAATTAATAATAAAATTTGTAATCGAAAACAACTTTGTAAATTGAAGTGATCGTGAAATTGCAGAAGCTTTTAGTGTTAATTTACACCAAAATTACAAAGAAGATTTAAATATAATATGTAATAAATTTGAACTTCTAGAGGAAACTGCCAATGAATATCTACATCATTGTTTCATCGATAATAGAATAAGCAAAGAAGGTTTAGGTTTCTTTAATTTAGTTAATGGAGTTTTAAGAAAAAAATTTCCTTCATTAAGAGATACCAAAGCTGCTAATGATAGAGAAAAACTAAGAAATAATATTTATGAGAATCTAAAAGAAATTTATTATAAATATTCCAATGATGACCAAGAGCAATAAAATTTTTTATTAAAAGATAATTATTATTGTTTTTGTTATAATTCTAAAGTTACTTATAGAGTAACCATTCTAAACAGGCTTAAACTTATAATGTTTCATATAAGTGCCTTAAAGATGTGACAAAATATAAGGAGGCTTTCAATGTTTGCTATTATCGAAACTGGTGGAAAACAGCTAATTGTTAAAAAAGGCGACGTTATTTACATCGAAAAAATCGAAGGCAATGAAGGTGATGCTATAGTATTTGATAAAGTTTTAGTTATTAAAGATAAAATTGGTACACCTTATTTAGAAAAAGCTTCTGTTTTAGGAACAATTGAAAAACAAGGAAAAGCAAAAAAAATTGTAGTTTATAGACATAATGCCAAATCAACACATAAACGTAAATTGGGACACCGTCAACCTTATACAAAAGTACAAATTACAGAAATTAAGGAGAAATAGTCATGGCACATACGAAATCTGGTGGAACGACATCAAATAGTAGAGACTCGGCGGGTAGAAGATTAGGTGTTAAGGCAACTCATGGTCAATTTGTAACTGCGGGTAGCATTATTTATAGACAAAGAGGAACCAAAATTTTTCCAGGTCAAAATGTTGGCCGTGGAAAAGATGACACACTTTTTGCTTTAATTGATGGAATTGTTAAATTCGAAAACAGAATTAATAGAAAATTTGCTTCAGTTTATCCATCTGAATCAAAATAATTTATAAAAATGCCTACTAGGCTTATAATGCTTTTAAAGATTTAACTTTTTAAGTTTTATATCCTAGTCTCAAGGCATTTTTTTATATTACAAAATTTTGAAAATAAAAACTCCCAATTACGGGAGCAAATTCGGCAGCCTAAAAAGGCGCCTTTTTTTAGTACATACTATTCTTAAGCAATACAAATAGTTTTTATTAGTACATAAAATATTATACATAAATATAGATTAAATGATAAAAAATTATAAAATATTAATGTAATAATCTGATTTTAAGCACAAAAATTTATTAGGGAGTTGGCAATGAGTGTAAAAGATAGTACAAAAATTAATGTTACTTTAGGGTTTGATTTAGGAATAGGATCAGTAGGTTGATCAATTGTTCAAAATGATAATAATGAAATTCTGGAACTAGGATCTAGGCTTTTTAATGAACCTAAATTAGCAAAAACAAGAAGAGATAATCGTGCAATTAGAAGATCAATAAGAAGAAAAAACTATAAGAAATTACAATTTAAAAAAATTGTTTTGAAATATAAGGAACTTTTTGGTTTAGGTTTGAATTCTGTTTCAAAAGACATTGATGATATTTATTTGGAAATGTCGCAAAAATATCCAAATATTATTTATCTAAGAGCTAAAGCATTAGAACAAGAAATTAATAGTAAGGAATTAATTTGAATTCTACATGATTATTTACAAAATAGAGGCTTCTTTTATGAAGTAGTGGAAGAAGATACTGATAAAAAAGGTGAAGCATCAGTAATTTCTTTAAATAAAGCAGCTTATAATTTTCCTACACAATTTCAAAAAGCATTTTATGATAAATATCATTGATATAATGGTGTTGAATCTTTTGCTAATGTAAAATTTTCACATAAAGATTACAAAAAAGAATTAAATCATTTATTTTCGATTCAAGCAGCTAAGTATGAAGAATCAAAATTTAAAGAATTTCAACAAGAATTTTTCAAATTATATGATTGAATTAGAAATTATGAAACAGGACCCGGTAGTGAACACAGCTATAGTCCTTATGGAATATATGAATACGATGAAAATCATAAATTAGTTAAGAAATATAATTACATTTGAGAAAAAACAATGGGCAAATGTAGTATTTTTGCAAATGAATATTGCGCTGCTAAACAAAGTCTAGGTATGGAAATATTTAATTTGTTAGAAGACTTGAATAATATTCGACATAACAAAGATGATGATTGAAAATTATCATTTGAAAACAAAAAAGCCATTTTATCTAAATGAATAGAGAAAGCCAAAGATAGCAAAAAAATACCTACACTAAATTACAAAACAGTTTTAGAGTACTTGAAGGCTGAAAGAAGTGATATAAAAGAATTATTGCATGTTGAAGATTTTCGAAATAGTGATAAAAAAATTTCAGAACTAGAATCTTTATTTGAATTTATTTCTATATTTAAGAATAATAAAGCCAATTTAAGTATCTTAAATTTTGATACTCTTTTTGAATTTATTAAATCACTAGATTTAATTTTTGATGTTTTAGTTAAAAATAAAGAAATTGAAAAACGAACAGATATTATTAAAGACAAATATTTGGAAATTTTCAATAAATACTTTAATTCTGAAGAAGATATAAATAATGCAATTTTAGATATTTCTAGAAGCTCAAAGCTAAAAACCACCAAAACACATTCTCTATCTTTAAAGGTAATTAATTTAGTATTAGATGATTTACTTAATGAAAATACAAATTTAAATAAACTAAAATTTGATAAAAATAGTAAATTATATTTTGCCATTCAAGAATATAATAAATCAACTCAAGGCAATGAACAATTTTTAAAACAGCAGCCTTCAAAATACATGGATAGTTCCTTTTTGAATGATCTAGTAGTACCTCCAGCATTTAAAACAGCAATGGCTGAAGCAATTAAAGTGTTCAACCAGATTATAAAAGAATATGGAAATATTTATAATATATCTAAAATAGGCTTAGAAATGCCTCGTGATAAGAATTCAAAAGAAGAAATTGATAAAATTAATAAACAAAATAAGGATAATAGAGCTAGATATGAAAAAATTAAAACAAGAGTATGCGAAATTTCAGGCGATATTATTGATATTAACAAACTGAATTTAAAAACAAAACAAAAATTATTATTGTATTGTCAACAAGATGGGTACGATCCTTATAAAAATGAAAAATTAGATGTTAGTAGAGTTATTAAAGAACCTAACTATTCTGAGATTGATCACATTATCCCTCGCAGTATTAGCCATGATGATTCATTGAGTAATAAAGTTTTGGTTCTTATGGAAACTAATCAAGCCAAAAATAATAGAATTCCTAAAGAATTTTTAACAGCAGAAGAATTTGAAAAATTGAAACAATTTTGCAAAAACGGATTTGATGAGCAATTTATTGATAAAAAATCCAACGAATTTAAAAATAAAATTGCTAATTTGCTACATGATACTTTAACTGAAGAAGACAAAATTGATTTTTTGGCTAGAAATTTAAATGATACAAGATATGCAAGCAAAATGTTTTTAGAAAAATTAAATGAATATTCAGCTACGCATAATAAACAATTTAATGTAATAACTGTTAGAGGAAAATTTACAAGTCTAATGAGAAAATTAGGAAAATTAAGTCCTAAAGATCGAAACCATTTTTCTCATCATGCTATTGATGCTTCTATAATAGCTATAGTGGCTAATAAATACAATCCCTGATCTCAAAGCTTAGCATTTAAAGATCCAAGGTTTGAAATAAAAGATCACAAGGTTTTTAATGCCGAAACGGGTGAATTTATTTGTAAAACTGAGGAGCTGAGTTTTAATGCTAAAAAAATATCTGAAATAATTCAAAATACCATGACAGAAATTGTAGATGATGATAGAAAAATTAGAAAAACAAAAGAAAGTATTTTGAATAGGATTAGATATTCCAGAAAACTTATTAAGGATTATAATATCGAATTATTTAAACAGACAATTTATTCTTGATTGACTGATGATGAAGGTGTTGATAGAAAAGTAGAAAGAAAATCAATATTTGAGATTGATCTAAGTCTAATTTTAGAAAAAGACAAATCAATATTAATGAAAAAATCACATCCTCAAGAATTCAACAAAATTTATAAAATATTTTTAGAATATGATCAAAAATTGCGAGACGAAAATGCCTCTTCACCAGATGACAAAAAAAAGAAAACTACGCCAAATGCCAAAAACATAATTGAGAGATACACACAAGATTTATTTAGAGAATACAAAGAAGAATTGTGTAATAATCCAGAAAAACATGAAGAAGAAGCCAGAAAATTTTTAAACAATGAAAATAAAAAGGCTTTAATAATTGGAAAACCAAAGAGTTTTTCTTATATTCGGAAGCTCAAGATTATGTCTTACAAATTAGACAAAGATAAAGTAAGTTTTTTACCAAATCAAAACAAGAAAGGTTTTAAAGAATCATTTAATTGAGTTGCATTATTAATATATAAAAATGAAAATGATCAATATAAATATATTCCTGTTAATGCCAAAATATATAGATTCGCTAATAATAAAAAGCCGGATTTCAAAGATGAATCTATATATTTACAAGATGAATTAAATAAACAAAAGGATGCAAACAATATTCCTTTGGAAAATAAAATCATAGATGTGTTTTATAAAGGAACTATGTTAATCAACCATAAAGAAATTAATAGAGATAAACAACTAATTTATATTAGTGGAGCTACATCGGATATGATAGAATACAAATATTGTGTGTTTAGAGAAAAACAAGCTAAAGATCCTCAAAAAGATGTAAGACATAGAGAAAAACCCTATGATTTATTAAAAAATTATGAAAAAATTGATAAATCTGTTTTAGGTTAGAATAAGTTTAGTCAATCTAGACTTATTTTTTATTCTTAAACTAATGTAAAATATAGTTGATATGCCTTAGGCCAGAAGAAATTCTGGCGGAGGTAAAAATGAAAAAAGTTATTGATGTTTCAAAAAGTGAATATTTATCTTTATTTTTAGGTAATCTTATTGTTAAAAAAGAACAAAGTAAGATTATTATTCCAATTAATGATATAGAAACAATTATTTTTGAAAATAATCGAATGGCCATAAGCATTCCACTAATAAATGATTTAATTGAAAAAAAAGTGAATATTATTTTTTGCGATTATAAGCATATGCCAATAGCTCAAATAATTCCTTTTAATGGTTATTTTGATAACAAGGTTTTTGCTTCTCAACTTAGTTGAGATGACAAATACAAAGCAAAAACCTGACAATTAATTATTAAATTAAAAATATTAAACTCGAAAAATTTAATTGAAAACTTAATTCCTGATGATATTAGCACAATTGAGAACTTAAGCAATTATTTTGAAGATGTTAAAATTATGGACTTATCCAACCGAGAAGGACATGCTGCAAAAGTTTATTTTAAATCCATTTTTGGAAAAGATTTCATTCGAGAAAAAGAAAATGCTAATGATTATATAAATATATATTTAAACTATGGATATAGTGTTTTAATGTCATATGTGAGCCGTTCTTTAGTTTCGAAAGGTTTTGATAATCGAATTAGTGTTTTTCATAAAAGTTTTAATAATAACGTACCCCTAGCTTGTGATTTAGTAGAACCATTACGGTGCATTGTAGATAATCTTGTATATAAGTTTGTGCTTAAAAAGAATTCCAAAATAGAATCAAATTTTAAAGACTATAAAGAAGAATTATTTTTATATTTGCAACAGCATATAGTTGTTAATAATAAGCAAATGAAAATTATTGATTATATTGATTATTTAACTAAAGGTATATTAGAAAATAGGGATATAAAGGAATTGGCAATTGACTGAAGTTCAAAATAGATATATGAAAATAATAATTATGTACGATATTTCAACTGAAAATGACAACTTACCTTTTTCTAATAAGTTTAGAAACTCATTAATTAAAATGGGTTACCACAGGATGCAATATTCAATATATGTCAAAACAATTGGTTTTCAAACAGTCTACAACTATGAAAAAGAAAGGCTTATGAAAATAATTCCACCAAAATCAAACGTGAGAGTTTTGTTGGTTACTGAAAAGCAATATGCTAATATTGACATTTTAATGGGAGAAAAATCAATAAATGAATATTATAATGACAAAGAAAGGTACATTGAATTATAATGCTGCAAATTAATAATTTAAAAACAATAAGTCCGATCGAATATGAAGGTATATTTGTAATTGAGACAAATAACATTGATGAATTAATATCTAACTTTTATAAATATGAAATTAAAAATTTAAAAACTGTTTTTGAAATTGAAAATTCTGAAATTTCTATAAAGAATGCAATTATAGTATCACCATTAACAAAACTGGAAGAGCTATATAATTTATCTGCAAAAAACATACTAACTAAAATTATTTTAAATAACGAGAATCTTGATGTTCAAGCAATTTTTAACAATGATAAATTTTTAGAAGAAATTGACAAAATAAATGATTGAATTTCTGATGAATTTTTAACCATTAACATGGACAAAATTAAAATAATGAAAAATTTAATATCTTTGGATGATGAAAAGTTTATTAGTGAGAAAACATTTGAAAAATGACTAGGTAATTTTGAGTCAACTAATAAGCAATTAATAATATTAAAAGATTTTACAATACCATGTGCTACTTTAAGCAAATATTTAAATAAGTTTAATTTTCTAGTAATAACTAATAATTTATTTTCAATTATTGAAAATCTTAATGAATTAGAGTGTTGCGCTTTTGAAAAACAATCTAATTTATATCAATTTATTTCTACTGATTCCATAAAAATATGATTTGAAGATGAATATAATGTTAAAAACGTAAATTCTGAAAGAGTTCTTGAAGAGTTAAAAAACAATGAGTTTAAGCAAATAAAACTAAAAAAACAGTTAATTTAATAAAAAAAGGCGTCAAATTGTTGAAAATTTCAATAATTTGACGTTTTAGTACTATACTATTTTTAAGCAATACAAAACTTTTATCAAATCTTAAATTTTTATCCACTTGTTTTAGTACTATACTATTTTTAAGCAATACAAAACAAATAACTTATTAAATATTATTGGCTACTTGTTTTAGTACTATACTATTTTTAAGCAATACAAAACAATCTTATAAATTGAATTTAGAACAATCTAGTTTTAGTACTATACTATTTTTAAGCAATACAAAACATTATGTAATCAATTGGGAAGACACAAAGAGTTTTAGTACTATACTATTTTTAAGCAATACAAAACCATCTTTAATAGTTGCTGAAGCATCTATGTGTTTTAGTACTATACTATTTTTAAGCAATACAAAACAATAATAATTTTTATTTATCATTTTGCCTTGTTTTAGTACTATACTATTTTTAAGCAATACAAAACCCATTTACAGCAGATGAAGAAACTATAATTGTTTTAGTACTATACTATTTTTAAGCAATACAAAACTAGAAAAATTCTATAATATTATAGATAATTGTTTTAGTACTATACTATTTTTAAGCAATACAAAACATCATGATTGAATAAATGCTTTGACTTCTAGTTTTAGTACTATACTATTTTTAAGCAATACAAAACATCATGATTGAATAAATGCTTTAACTGCTAGTTTTAGTACTATACTATTTTTAAGCAATACAAAACATAATGAACGTGATAATCTTAACGATGAAGGTTTTAGTACTATACTATTTTTAAGCAATACAAAACATTTTTATGTATCAGAGTTAGGAAGCACTAGTTTTAGTACTATACTATTTTTAAGCAATACAAAACTTATTATTGTTATTATTGCTGTAGTTAATAGTTTTAGTACTATACTATTTTTAAGCAATACAAAACATAAATATAAAATTTTAAAAGGAGATAATTGTTTTAGTACTATACTATTTTTAAGCAATACAAAACGAAGGATCTGCAGCATGAATTAATGCCTTGGTTTTAGTACTATACTATTTTTAAGCAATACAAAACCTCTCTACCACTTATCACCAATCTTATTAAGTTTTAGTACTATACTATTTTTAAGCAATACAAAACTAACTCAAGCTACTAAAAATAAATTAGTTAGTTTTAGTACTATACTATTTTTAAGCAATACAAAACTAAAGGTGTTGAAGAACAAAAAACAACTATGTTTTAGTACTATACTATTTTTAAGCAATACAAAACATCAATTCATTCAACAAAAATTGGCTATTTGTTTTAGTACTATACTATTTTTAAGCAATACAAAACTAGAACCAGATATATGAGTAAATAAACTATGTTTTAGTACTATACTATTTTTAAGCAATACAAAACATACAGAAGATATATCTACAAAGTCAATGAGTTTTAGTACTATACTATTTTTAAGCAATACAAAACAGACATAATATACACAATTATTATTAGCTAGTTTTAGTACTATACTATTTTTAAGCAATACAAAACAAATAGTGTACCAATTAAAAATATTATGTTGTTTTAGTACTATACTATTTTTAAGCAATACAAAACTATAAAAATTTATGTTTAAATTTTCAATAAGTTTTAGTACTATACTATTTTTAAGCAATACAAAACAATCTTTACAAAATACAGCTTCTGCTTTTAGTTTTAGTACTATACTATTTTTAAGCAATACAAAACCACTGTGTTTTGTATTGCTTAAATAATAATATGATTTACTAATATATTATTAATCAATAGATAATTAACATATTAAATAATTATTTAATATAATTTAAAGGTATGTTTTAAATTAGCAGTAATTTATTATTGTTATATTTTGAATTTAATTGAGGAACAAATGAAAGATAAAGAGCATCAAAAATTTATTTCAAATAAGAATAAAATTTTGTTTTGATTGGAACAAAATTTAACTAAAGATAATTTTATAAATTTTAATAAATTGATTTCAACAATAATCTTAAAAAATTCATTAAATAAATCTTCATTAGAAGTTACAAGTTTTTTAGATAAACTAAAATCACTAGTTTCAAAATGTAGTGCAATCGAATATCAAGATTTTAAGGTTGAATTTGAAATAAATACTAAGTTTAGTAGTACTAAAAAAATACCATCAATTCAAAAACTAAATCAATCCAAGAAATATGAATTACAATTAGAAGAAATCTACAATCAAGAAATTTTGAGCCTAATTAAAAATTACTATGTTGAATTTTTACCAAATATTGTTCTTTATATAGCTAATGATTCATTAGAATATCGAATTTATATTATGTCTCAATATTTTGAAATTAAACAGGAAGGAAAAGAAAATGAGCACAAGAAAAATAAATAATAATGAACCAAACCCAAGAGTTGTTTCTATATTTGGTTACATTATCGAAGTAGTAGGGGAATTCCCATATGAACAAGGCCAACACTTTGTTAGTACAAAAGACGATAGCATCAAAATGATTTTAATTAATTGTTCTACTGATCGGGCATTTTTATTAGCAAATAATGAAAACAAGGAAATTAAAATCAATGATACTATCTGTCCAACTAAGCGAAATGAAGTTTTTAGTTCTTTGGCACATTTTGGCAAGGTTATAGATATTTTTGGTAATGTAATATTGCCTTTTAAAGAAGAAATCAAAAAACAAAAAGATGATCCTCAAACACCAATTTTTAAATTGGCTCATGATTTAATGACAGTTAAAACTTTAAATGAGCAACTATATACAGGTTTTAGCTCAATTGATTTATTAATTCCTATAGGTAAAGGTCAACGTGAATTAATCATTGGTGATAGACAAACTGGTAAAACTCACATTGCCATTAATGTAATTTTGAACCAAGCTAAAACTGATACAAAGTGTATATATGTAGCTATAGGCCAAAAGAAAGAAAGTATTTCTAGAATATATAGTGTTTTAGAAGAACACAATGCTTTAAAAAACACAATTATAATTGATGCTCCTTCAACAAGTGCATATGAACAATATTTAGCACCTTACATAGGTATGGCTCATGCTGAAAATATTTCACTAACTGATGATGTTGTTATTATCTTCGATGATTTAACTAAACATGCCAATATTATTCGAGAAATAGCGCTGCTTACTGATAAACCTGTCGGCAAAGAAGCTATGCCAGGTGATTTATTCTTTGCTCATTCACAATTACTAGAAAGAGCAGGTTCTTTTGAAGGTCGTAAAACCATTACAGCTTTACCAATAATTCAAACAATTGATGGTGATATCACAAGCTTAATTGCTTCTAATGTTATTTCAATTACAGATGGTCAAATCGTAACTAGTGCTGATTTATTTTCTCAAGGTATTTTACCTGCTATCAACATTAATTTATCAGTTTCAAGAACAGGATCTTCAGTACAAAATAGAATAATGTCAAAAGTGGCTTCAGAAGTAGCCAAAACTTTTAAACAATATAAAAGACACCTAAAACTTGCCATGTTGGATTATGAACTAAATAAAGAAACAGCGGAATTGCTATACAAGGGCAAAATGATTGATAAAATGTTTATCCAAAAAGGATATTCATTATATTCAAATAAATTTGTGCTATTAATGTCAAAATTAATTTCTTGAAAAATCTTACGCGGTATTAAGGATGACCAAAAAGCACTTAAATTTATTGATATCCTAGTTGAAACTAATGAAGAAGCTAAAAAGATATTTAATACAATTCAAACAAGCGATGATTATGATGATGAATTAGTAAAAGACTTTTTTGCTTATGCACTTCAACAATATTCTGATTATTTAAATTTAGGATGGCAAACTGATTATACAAATGAATTTGTGGAATTTAATAACATCTATTTAGAAAAAATAGCAAAAACCTTAGGAGATAAATAATGGGTAAAATAATAAAATTATGATCAGATATTGTTGAAATTAAATTTCCTAAAAACAGTTTGCCAGCAGTAAATCATTTGCTAACCACAAACGATGGCAAAACATATTTACTAGTTAAAAGAGTAATTGATGAAGAAACTGTAAGAGCTATTATTATTTATAGCTCTAAAGAAATTTGTATGACTGATAAAATAGTTAATACTAAAAAAAGTTTTATGGTTCCAGTAGGAATGAATTCAAAAAACAACATTTATTCTTTTGAAGGCAAACCCTTATTAGAAAATAAATTATCAATGCCTGAATATGTTGAAATGAACTCAACCATCAACAAAGACCGTTATTTAGATAATAAAATTGAAATAGTAGAAACAGGAATTAAAGCAATAGACTTTTTTATGCCAATTATTAAAGGATACAAACTTGGTATCTTTGGTGGTGCAGGAGTTGGTAAAACTGTTTTAATGAAGGAAATTATTTTTAATATTAATAAAGATTCTAAAAAGACATCTAACATTTTTATCGGTTCAGGTGAACGTTCACGTGAAGCCATTGAACTATTCAATGAACTTGAATCATCTAAGTTAATGAAAAATTCTTCAATGTATATTTCAAAAATGAACGAATCTCCTGGTGCTCGTATGTCTATTGTGCCAATAGGAATTACTGCAGCAGAATATTTAAGAGACATTGAAAAAGAAGATGTTTTATTATTCATTGATAACATTTATCGTTTTGTGCAAGCTGAAAATGAAGTTAGTGCTTCATTAGGCAAAAAACCATCAGTGGGAGGATATCAATCTACTTTAGAAAGTGATATCGCTAATATTGAAAATAGATTATTTAAAAACAATAACGGTGCTATCACTTCTTTTCAAACCATATTCTTACCAATGGATGATTTAAGTGATCCATCAGCTGTAGCAGTATTTAACCACCTAGATGGAAATTTAGTTTTATCTCGTAATCAAACAGCAAAAAATATTTTCCCTGCTTTTGATCCACTTGCTAGTTCATCGCATTCGGTTGATGAAAAAATTATTGGTCAAAAACACTTTGAAGCTATAGTGGAAACCAAGCGAATTTTAAAAGCCTACAAGGACCTAGAAGATGTAATTATGATTTTAGGTTTTGATGAACTTGATGATCAATCTAAAAAAACAGTTATCAAAGCATTACAACTTGAAAACTTCTTTACCCAAAACTTCTTTATGACTGAGCATTTTACTAAAGCTCCAGGAGTTTATGTTCCATTAAATGAAACAGTCAAATCCGTGAGAAGAATTTTAGATGGAAAATATTTAAAACAAAGCCCTGAAATTTTTGCTTATGTGGGCTCAAATTTAAAAATTCCAACAGATGAAGAACTAGGTTTATAAATATGCCTTAGGGCATTTTTTTATATTCAAGATTATTGGGTTAATATAATGTAAAATTATTAATGCAAAAACATATTAAATACTACTTTTGGAGGTATTATGAAATCAAATAATAAATATAATGAAACTAAATATTTTGAATCAATGGATAAGTGATTTAGAGCGGCAAATTATCTAAGTGTTGCTCAAATTTATCTGAAAGATAATCCATTATTGCAAAAGAAATTAGAACCCAGTGATATTAAATTATATCCAATTGGACATTGAGGCACAATACCAGGACAAAACTTTATATATTTACACTTAAATAGAGTTATCAAAAAATACAATCTTAACATGTTTTATATTGAAGGTCCAGGACATGGTGGACAAGTGATGATATCTAATTCATATTTAGATGGTTCATACACTGAAATATATCCAGAAATAACTGAAGATATCGCTGGTTTGAAAAAAATGTGCAAAAGGTTTTCATTCCCCGGTGGAACAGCAAGTCATGCTGCGCCTGAAAGTCCAGGTTCTATACATGAAGGCGGAGAATTAGGATATGCTCTATCACACGCTACAGGAGCTATTTTAGATAATCCTGACGTTATAGCTGCAACTGTTATTGGAGATGGAGAAGCTGAAACAGGTCCATTATGTTCCGGCTGATTTTCAAATTCATTTATTAATCCTGTTAATGATGGTGTGGTTTTACCTATTTTGCATTTAAATGGTGGCAAAATATCAAACCCAACTTTATTATCAAGAAAACCTGAAAATGAAATTAAAGAGTATTTTAGAGGAATGGGTTGAGAGCCAATAGTTTTTAATTGATCTTCAAAGAAAACTAATATTGAAATCCATGAAGAAATGGCAACTTTAATGGATAAAGCCATTGAAAAAATTCTTGAAATCAAAAAAGAAGCCAAAAAACTAGGCGCTTCTAAAGTTAAAAGACCTACTTGACCAGTTTTAGTTGTTAGAACTCCAAAAGGCTGAACATGTCCTAAAGAATGAGATGGTCAAGCTATTGAAGGTAGTTTTAGAGCACACCAAGTACCATTACCAGTAAGTTATTTTAAAACTGAACATATTAAAGAACTTGAAAAATGATTAATGTCATATAAACCTAATGAATTATTTGATAAGCAAGGAAAAATAATACCTGAAATTAGACAATTAGCACCTACTGGTGATTTTCGAATGGCAACTAATCCTATAACCAATGGAGGAATTAATCCAAGAGCTCTAAAACTTAGATCATGAAAAGATTTTGCTATTGATATTAAATATCCTGGAGCTTCAAAATCACAAGATATGGTTGAATTGGGAAAATACATGGCTGATGTTGTCTTAAAAAACCCAGATAATTTTAGAGTCTTTGGACCAGATGAAACTAAATCAAATCGATTATTTGCTTTATTTGATGTAACCAAAAGACAATGACTAGAAGACTCTTCGGAAAAATATGATGAATGAGTTTCTACTGAAGGAAGAATTATTGATTCACAATTAAGTGAACACCAAGCAGAAGGTTTTTTAGAAGGTTATGTACTAACCGGTAGACATGGTTTTTTTGCTTCGTATGAATCATTTTTACGTGTTGTAGATTCAATGATTACTCAGCACATGAAATGACTAAAAAAATCCTTAGAACTATCATGAAGAAAAGATTATCCTTCATTAAATATAATTGCAACTTCTACAGCATTTCAACAAGATCATAATGGTTATACACATCAAGATCCTGGTTTGTTGGGTCATTTAGCTGACAAGCGCCCAGAATTAATTCGTGAATACTTGCCAGCGGATGCTAATACATTATTGGCAATTATGCAAAAATCTTTAACTGAGAGAAATGTTATTAACTTAATTGTAGCTTCAAAACAACCAAGGGAACAATTCTACAGTGTTGCTGAAGCTCAAGAATTAGTAGAAAAAGGTTATAAGGTTATTGATTGAGCTTCGAATACTAAAATTAATGAAGAACCAGATATAGTATTCGTTTCATCAGGTGTTGAACCTAATTTAGAAACACTAGCTGCTATTTCTATTATTAATAATCATTTTTCAAATCTAAAAATTAGATACATTAATGTCGTTGATTTGTTAAAACTAAGAGTACCGGAAATAGACCCACGTGGTTTAAGCCATGAAGAATTTGATAAAGCATTTACTAAAGATAAACCTATAGTTTTTGCATTTCATGGATATGAAGGTTTAATTAGAGATATTTTCTTTGAAAGACATAATCATAATTTAATAATTCATGGTTATAGAGAAAATGGAGATATTACCACAAGTTTTGACATTAGACAATTAAGCCATATGGATAGGTTTCATATTGCTAAAGACGCAATTGCTAAATTATATGGTTCAAAACAACAAGAATTTTTAGATCTAATGGATAAAAAATTAGATGAACATCATAAATATATTCTAGAGCATGGATATGATATGCCAGAAGTTGTAGAATGAAAATGAAAAAACATTAACAAATAGCAAAATTTGGTAAAATATTACCTAGTTAATTAACTTATACTCAAAGGAGCATGCTATGAAAAAAGAAATTCACCCAAAATATGCTGAAATTAAAGCTACATGTTCATCATGTAATTCAGAATTTAGTTTTGGTTCAACTGCTGAAAAAGTATCTCTAGATGTTTGCTCTAATTGTCATGCATTCTACACTGGAAACCGTAGCGATGTTAAAGCTCGTGGACGTGTAGAAAGATTTAATAAGATATTAGAAAAATCAAAAAAATAGTGCTAATTAGCAGAGAAAAATAATTAAAACTCAGAATGATTATTGTCATCTGAGTTTTTTGTTAATTTAGCTAAATACAATAATGGAAACCAACTTTAAAGCCACTTGAATTGTCTCCATCATCTCATTTAGCACTAAAACCATCTTTTGTTTTAATTTCACCTTTAGATGAGCCAACACTTCTAATGAGGCCCACAGTAGAAGTTAATGTTGACATAATTACTGGTAAAGCTGCTAATATAGAACCAATAATACCACTTATGGCAACTCCACCAACTAGTTCATCACATTCTTTCTTATTTAATTTTGTTAAGTTCATTTATTTACCTCCACCTATATCTATAGCAATAATTTGCCATTTAATTATTAGTTTGAGAAAAAGATAAGAAAAACAGCCATTATATTTGGCTGTTAGTAAATTGTGAGTCTTCATTATTTTCTTGATTTTGTATTTGTGCTTCTAATTTTTGTTTTTTCTTATTTTTAATAAATATAACTAAGTTGTAAATTAAAATTGATAAGAATGTGCCTATGGCTCCTAAAACTAATCACACATCAGCAATATTAAATACTCCATGATTTGCTCAAGGAAGATTAATTATATCTCTAACTCCCTTGAAAGCAAACCGGTCATACATATTACCAAAAGATCCAGCACTAATCATAGCTAAGAATACAACAATAAAAGCTTTTCTATCTTTAATAAAAGTAACTCCAAACATTGAACCTAAAATTATTAAAAAACTTATTGTATGTAATATTGCTAAGTTGCTTTCGAATATTCCTATTGTTGTTCCTTTATGTAAAACAGAGCGTATTATCATAAAAGAACTACCCATTCGAAAATCTTCGTCAACAATAAGATTAGCCTTATCTTTTCATCTAAATAAAAAGCCTTTTGTTAATAGGTCTACTAATGAAAAAATGAACATTAAACCAATAAATACTGATAAGTTAATAACAATAGTTTTTCAATTGGTTTTTCAGTATTCTTTTGAAAAGTATTTGATTTTTTTATTTTCCATTAATAACCTCCTCACAGCGTCTACAAATTTCAAGATCATTATTAAAATCAATTTCTTCAAAATGATTTCAACATCTTAAACATTTTTTAGATTCTAATTTGCTTACAGAATTTTGAACACCAAATTCAACTTTGGCAACCATTAATAATTTAGTAAGAGGTAATGATTTAATAAAACTTGAATTTGTTTTTATTATTACAAGTGCTTCATTTTGTCTTTTAATTGTTTGATTTTGAATTTGTTCTTCAATTAGTTTATAAATTTCATCCTTAAGTTCAAAGAATTCATTTCATTTTTCTTCCAAACTTAAATCAACTTTGCTAGATAAATTTCATTTTAATAAATGAACAGATTCAAGCTTATTAGGTTTATTGTAATATTCATAAACTTCTTCCATGGTAGTAGGTAAAATAGGAGCAAGTATTTGAACTAGAGTTTCAATAACAGCTGCGAATACACTTTGAACTTGTCTTCTTTCATTTGAGTTTTGTTTATCTAAATATAAAATATCCTTGGTTATTGAAATGTAATATGAACTTAAATCAATTATAAAATTATTTACTTCCTTAATTACATTAACAAAACGATAGTTCTCATAGTAATTTAAAACTCTGCACTCTAAATTTCTTAGTTTTGCTAATACTAAAGCATGAATTCCTTCAATTTCTATTTTCTTAAAATCAAAATCATCTAGCCCACCAAGCATAAATTTAATGGTGTTTCTTAATTTACGATAAATTTCTACATTTTGGTCCAGTATTTTGTTATCTATACTTATATCAGCTGTGTATTCTGAATTAGCTGCTCATAAACGTAATATATCAGAACCATATTTTTTAACTACTTCTAATGGATCAACTGTATTGCCTAATGATTTAGACATTTTTCTTCCCTTACCATCCAAAGTAAAGCCATGAGATAAAAATGCCTTAAAAGGTGATTTATTTCTTCAAGCAACAGAATTAATCATTGAACTATTGAATCATCCTCTATACTGGTCTGAACCTTCTAGATACAAATCAAATGGTGCTTCGATATTATTAGGTTTAACTCCTAAAGAAGTTGAACCTGAATCAAATCACACATCCATGATGTCATTTTCTTTGCTAAAGCCCTGATTACGATATTTAGCAGGTAAAAGTTCGTCTACACTTTTTTCATATCATATATTTGAACCATGCTTTTTAACTAAATCAATTACATAATCAAAAATATCTTCTTTTAAAACAGGATTCTTATTTTTGTCATAAAAAACAATAATTGGCACACCTCAAGATCTTTGTCTTGATATACATCAAGTATCGCGATTTTCAAGCATTAATTTAAGTCTATTTTTTGATCAATCGTTATATGTTTTGACATTATTGATTTCATCAATTATTTTTTGCTTAATAGGTTTTAGTGATACAAATCATTGTGGTGTTGCACGATACATAATAGGTTGATGAGTTCTTCAATCATGTGGATATGAGTGCTTGATTTTTTTAAATCCAAGTAGTAGGTCATTTTGTTCAAGAAATTGACCAATCAAAGGATTGGCATCATTATAAAATAAACCTTTAAATTCTAAAGCTAAATCATTTAGCATTCCATCATCTTCAACGTGCATAATTTTTTTAAGGTTATTTTTTGTGCCAATAATAAAGTCATCTTCACCAAATAATGGCGCCATATGAACTAAACCTGTACCACTTTCAAGACTAACATGGTGCCCTTCAACAATAGGACAAATTAATTTGTTAATTGGGCTTTCATATTTAACATCTAATAGCTTTTGACCGGTAAAAGATTTGCCAACAATATCATATTTTTCTCATTTACATGCTGTAACAACACTTTCAAGCATTTCTTTAGCAACAATATAGTTTTTGTTATTAACCTTAACTTTTATATATTCAAAATCTTTATTAACAGCTACACCAGAATTAGCAATCAAAGTTCAAGGGGTTGTAGTTCAAATTAAAATATAATCATTAGAATTTACAAGCACATTACCTTCTTTAATTTTAAAAGCAACATATAAAGATGGAGAAATATGGTCGGCATATTCTACTTCTGCTTCAGCAAGTGCCGATTGTGATGATGGCGATCAATAAATAGGTTTTAAGTCTTTATATATCAAACCATCAAAAATCATTTTTTTAAATAGTTTTAATTGCTCAGCTTCAAAATCTTTATTAAGAGTAATGTAAATTTCAGAAAAATCAGTTAACAGTGAAAGTTGTTTAAATTGCTCTTTTTGCTTTTCAACTTGGCCTAATGCATATTTTTCACATGCTTTTCTTAGTTCAGCAATTGAAAAATCTTTAGCTGTCATTTTTCTTTCTAATAGCATTTTGTGTTCAATTGGTAAACCATGAGTATCTCAACCTGCTACGAAGGGGCTATAAAAACCTTGCATACTTCTAAAACGTACAATAATATCCTTTAAAATTTTGTTTAAGGCATGTCCCACATGTATGTTTCCATTTGCATATGGAGGTCCATCATGTAAAACAAAAGACTTATTATTTTTGTTTTGTTCTAAAACTTTTTTATGCAAGTTGATATCTTGTCATCTTTGTCTAAAAATAGTTTCTTTTTCAGCTAAATTAGCCTTCATTGAAAAATCTGTTTTAGGCATTAGTAATGTGTTTTTATAATCTTTATTTTTTTCTTCCATAAAACTACCTCTTTATAATTTTTTTGAAAATAATATATAAATTTTACAACATTTTAATTTAAAAAAAAATGTTTGTCAAATTAGAAGCTTTTGAAGCATAAAACTATTCTCAATTTAAGCAAAAATTTATAAGAATAGTGAATGTAAAAATTTATTTTAAATTTTAAAAAAAATGCTTATTAATGTAAAATTAATATCATGTATAATCACAAAATAATTGAAAAAAAATGGCAAGATTTTTGAGAAAAAAACGAATCTTTTAAAACAACTGAAAAACATAATAAAAAAGCATATATTTTAGACATGTTTCCTTATCCTTCTGGCGCAGGGTTACATGTAGGCCATTTAGAAGGCTACACTGCAACTGATATTATTTCACGTTATAAAAGATTAAATGGTTATGATGTTCTACATCCTATTGGCTGGGATGCCTTTGGTTTACCTGCCGAGCAATATGCTCTAAAAACTGGAAATCATCCAGCACCTTTTACACTAAAGAACATTGATAATTTTAGAAGACAACTAAAATCAATGGGTTTTTCATATGATTATAAAAAAGAAATAAATACAACTGATCCGAAATTTTATGTTTGAACACAATGAATTTTTAAAGAACTATATAAACAAGGCTTAGCTTCAATTGAAGAAGTTGATGTTAATTGATGTGAGGGCTTGGGTACTGTTTTAGCTAATGAAGAAATTATTGAAGTTAATGGTCAAAAAGTATCCGAAAGAGGCAATTATCCAGTTATAAAGAAACCTATGAAACAATGGGTTCTAAAAATAACTGCTTATGCTGACAAACTATTAGAAGATTTAGACAAATTAGACTGACCTGAAAGCTTAAAATTATTACAAAAAAATTGAATAGGTAAATCTGAAGGTCATGTTGTTGAATGAAAAATTTTAAATTCAACTAAAAACCTTCAAACATTTACCACCAGACTAGATACCATTTTCGGAGTTTCAGTTTTAGTAATTAGTCCAGAACACCCTTTATTATTAAGTATATGTTCATTTGATAAAAAACCAGAAATTAAAGAATACATTGCTGAAGCTAAAACTAAAAATGAATTAGAACGTACTCAGTTAAATAAACATAAAACTGGTTTATTTACAGGTGCTTATGCCATTCATCCATTAACAAATCAAAAAATTCAAATATGAGTTTCAGATTACGTTTTAATGAATTATGGCACAGGAGCTGTAATGTCAGTTCCTGCACATGATGAAAGAGATTATGAATTTGCTAAAAAATTCAATCTAAAAATTGAAAGTATAATTGATTCAAAAAACCTACCATTCACAGGCGATGGCAAACACATTAATTCAGATTTTGCTAATGGCTGCAATAATGCTCAAGCCACTGAAAAAATTTATAATGCCTTAAAAAATATAAATGCTGTTAATAAAAAAACAAACTATAAATTAAGAGATTGAATTTTTTCACGTCAAAGATATTGAGGTGAACCGTTTCCAGTTTTATTTGATGAAGAAAATAAAATATATTTAGTTAAAGAATTAGTAGCATTGCCAGAAATAAAAAACATTAAACCATCAGGCTCAACTGAGGGCCCACTGGCAAATGCCACAAAATGATTAAATGTAGAATGAAAAGGTAAAAAATATCGTCATGATACAAATGTCATGCCTCAATGAGCTGGTTCAAGTTGATATTTTTTAGCTTACATTTTAAAAAATGAAGATGGTTCATATTTAGCTTTAGATAGTGATGAAGCTAAAAAACGATTTGAAAACTGAATGCCTGTCGATTTATATATAGGTGGCCAAGAACACGCTGTATTGCACTTACTTTATGCAAGATTTTGACATCGCTTTTTATATGATTTAGGTGTGGTTAATACTAAAGAACCATTTGCTAAACTAATCAATCAAGGTTTAATTTTGGGCCCAGATGGTCAAAAAATGTCAAAATCACTAGGAAATGTTATTAGTCCTGATGGGTTAGTTGAATCACATGGAGCTGATGCTTTAAGAATTTATGAAATGTTTATGGGACCATTAACTGATTCTAAGTCTTGAAATACTGATTCATTAAATGGTATTAGGAAGTTTTTAGATAAAATATATAATCTAATTAATTATCTAAAAGATAACATTGATTTAAGTGTTAAACATGAAGAATTAGATAGCAAAATAAATCAATTAATTTTGGATATTAATGAAAATATTAAAAGATATAAATTTAATATTGCAATTAGTAAATTTATGGTGTTTATTAATTATTTAGTTAATATTAAAAAAATTAATTCATCAAGTATTATTAAAAATTTTGCAATCATGTTATCTCCTTTTGCGCCCCATTTATCTGAAGAGTTTTTAGAAATGATAAATGAAAAACCAATTCAATATCAATCATGGCCATATGCTGAAAAAGACAAAATTTTAATTTCAAACCCTCAAATTGGAATTCAAATAAATGGAAAAGCCAGAGGGCAAATTGAAATCCTACCAACTTGAACTAAGGAAGATGTTATTAATAATGCCCTAAAAATTCCTTCAATTCTAAAATGAATCGAAAAAAAAGAAATAGTTAAAACAATATATGTTGAAAATAAAATTATTAACATAATTGTTAAATAGATTAATTCAAGATATGTGAGCCTTAATAAGTTCACATATTTTATTTTTATAAAATTTAAATAAAAAAATATGAAACCTAAGCTTCATATCCTTAAGTGAAATATCAAGTGCAACACAAAACGTGCTTGATATTTTTATTATAAAATACAAAGCTAAAATTTTTAAAAAATACCGTTTAATTTAAATTAAAGTTAATTTTGCAAACCAAAAAATCTATCACTAAATTGATAGAATAAATAAACAATGATTAACTTAAATATTTAGTTTATATAAAATTTTCTTTCAAGAAGAGTTCTTTGGCAGATCTTCATCCCAGTATTTCTCTTGGCATTTCATTTATTTTATTTTGAATATTTTGCAATTCTTGAATAGTAATTAAATTAAAATTAAATCCTTTTTTATATTCACGTCTAAATATACCGTTTCAATTTTCATTTGAACCACGCTGAAATGAAGCGTATGGTTCTGCTCGATAAATTCTTATATTTAGTCATCTTGCTAAAATGCCTATTTTTTCAAATTCTATTCCATTATCAATGGTTATGCTTTTTACATTTAAATTATTTTCTTTTATTAATTTTCTTAATTCACTATTTATTTCATAACCTGATTTACTTAATATAAAGGCAGTGAAACCAACTCTTGTTTTTCTTTCGGTCAAGGTTAAAATATTTTTATATCCAGAACTACGTTTGCCAATTATAAGGTCAGCCTCTCAATGTCCATATTCTTCTCTTAAATCAACAGATTTGGGTCTTGTTCATATTGGAAAAACATATTCAGCGCTTTTGATTAATCTATTAAGCACTGAAGCTGTACGCTTTCCGCCTTTTTTATAAAATTGCCTTAATTTATCGCGTTTTTTAATTATTCATCTGTTACTATTTATTCAATTAAAAACAGTTCTAAGAGACGACAATTTTACATTAGAATTAGTTTCAATGCAATGATAAGTTGCTTTAATTCCAAAAAATTTTTTATCAAACTTTTTAGCAAAAATTTTAGTAAAGAGTTCATAACAAAAATTTATTTTAAACTTAAACATATATTTATGAGAGTGTCTTTTAAGAGCTTTTTTATTCGCGTAATTTGAATCATAATTTCCAGCAAAATTAAGATTTCTTTTTATTTCTCTAGATATAGTTGAAGGGCTTCTATTTAATTGTCTAGCTATTTTTCTAATTGAATACCCATTCTCAATTGATCTCTTAATAAAAAATCTTTCTTCAAAGGAAATATGAAAATATTTTTTTAATAATTTATAATTCATATAGGTCTCCAGGGTTATTTTGTGGGGCCTTTTTTATTTTTAAATATAAAAAATTCAAGCTGCCCCACATTTATATTTTACAATAATGTGTTGCACTTGAATTTTCAATTCAGCATATGAAACCTAAGCTTCATATTTAATCGTATAGACGATATGGCTGCCCTTGTTAGATTCGAACTAACGGATGACGGTACCAAAAACCGCTGCCTTTCCACTTGGCTAAAGGGCAAAATGGTGGAGGGGGAGGGATTCGAACCCCCGAACCGTTAGGAAGTGGGTTACAGCCACCCGCGTTTGGCCGCTTCGCTACCCCTCCGCAATATTGCATGTTAAATTATAATATAGAATTAAATTTTTTACAAAAAAATATCAATATCTTAAGAATAAGCAAAAGTTTGTAAATTTATTATCTTATTTAAAATATAATATTACTGATTTCAAAAGAAAATATTATAAATAAGGAGATATAAATGTCACATAAAAGTAGACTAGTTTTAACAATATTATCATTTTTTCTAGGTTGAATTGGTATTGATAGATTTTATGGAGGAAGAATAGGTTTAGGAATACTTAAAATATTCTTTGGACTTGGTATATGACACTTAGTAGATTTCATTTTAGCAGCTTGTGGGCAACAAAAAGACGATAATGGAAACTACATATCAAATTGAAAAACTAAATAGAAATCAAGTTTTTATGAATTTTGGAAAAAGCAAAGCGTTTTTGCTTTTTTCTTTTGTCTAAAATAAAAAAATTCAAAATTTTACTAAAAAAAATTGTTTTGTTATAATTAATTAGCAATCTATGCAAAGAAACATAAGGTTACGATATGCCGAGCTTAGTTGTTCATCTCGGATATTGAGAACTTATGTGGAGTACTTCATTAATGAAGAAGGAGAACAAACACATGTCAAAACTAGAAATTAAAATCAAGGCTTTTGATGCACAATTAGTAGAAGATGCTGCTAAAAAAATCGTCTTACTAGCTAAAGCTGAAAAAGCAACAGTGAGTGGACCAATTCCTTTACCAACAAAAAAAGAAATTGTAACTATTTTGAGATCAGTTCACGTTAACAAAAAATCACGTGAACAATTCGAAAGTAGAACTCACAAACGTTTAATCATTTTGTCAGGCGTTTCAGAAACATTAGCCGATAAAACAAAAAGATTAGAACTGCCAGCTGGTGTTCAAATAAGTGTTAAATCTGTAGCTTAATATACAGATTATTATTTTTTAAATTTTAATATAACACGCATAAGAACAACAACTGCAAATATATAAATATTGAAAGGAAAAATATGAAAGGAATCTTAGGAAGAAAAGTTGGAATGACTCAACTATTTACATCAGAAGGTAAATTAATACCTGTAACCATAGTTGAAGTTAAACCAAATGTTGTTACTAATGTATTAACCCAAGAAAAAAATGGGTACGTTGCAACACAACTTAGTTTAGAAGATAAGAAAAAATCTCAAATTAAGAAACCTGAAATCAACCATTTCAAAAAATCAAATACAACACCTAAGCGATTCGTTAAAGAAATCCGTAACATGACTGGATTAAGTTTAGGAGATACAATAGATGCCTCAATTTTTGATGGCGGAGATATTGTTGACGTTACGGCAATTTCAAAGGGAAAAGGATTTGCTGGTGCAATTAAAAGATGAAACCAACACATCGGACCTAAATCTCACGGTGGTGGTGGTGGTTCACAACCTATAAGACAAACTGGATCTATTGGAGATATCTCTGGTAATAGAGTTTGAAAAGGTATGACAATGCCAGGACATTTAGGAGCTGAACAAGTAACTATTCAAAATCTTGAAGTTGTTAAATCAGATTCAGAAAACAATTTATTGTTAATTAAAGGAAGTGTTCCTGGAGCTAAAGGTGCTTTATTAGTTATTAAGAATGCTAAAAAATCAATTCAAAAGAAAGCAGAAATAAAACTTGTTAACTTAAAAGAAGCACTTGCTAAAAATGAAATTTTTGAACAAGCTAAAAAATACAATCTTGAATTAAATATGGAAATGTCATTAAAACAAATGAAAGCAGCACTAGCAGAAGCAATCGAAAACGAAGCTAAAGCAGCAGCTGAAGCTAAAGAAGCTGAACAAACACCAGAACAAGAAACAAATGAAGGAGATAAATAATATGACTAAAGTTGTAGATAAATACTATATCTCTGAAAAATCAGATAGTTCTGGAAAAATCTCATTTAATTTCAAGAAGGCCAAAGAAAAAATTTCAGGAAACTTTGTTAACTTTTTAGATGCAGTAAATGAATTTATTAGTGTTAGTGAAAAATCCGAAAATGATACTCGTGTATGATTCCATAGAAATGGTACATATAGCGGAAGTGTAAATTTAGACAAAGCAAGAATTATAGCTAATAGAGTTTCAGAAGCTAAAGTTGAAAATGAAAAAGCAATCGAATTTATTGAAAAAGAAAATTTAGTTGATAAACCAGTAGCTAAAGCATCATCAACCACAACTAAAGAAACTTCAAAAGCTAAAGAAACCACTGCACCTAAAAAAGAAGTTAAAACTAAAGAAGCTAAAGAAACTACACCAGTTAAAAAAGAAACAAAACCAGTTTCAAAAACAACACCTGTAGTTAAAACTTCTTCAAGTGCTAAAGTTAGTGCAAAACCTAAAAAAGAATCATCAGCTAACTTACCAAAATCTGTATTTGGATTAGAAAAAATCTATGCTCAAGCAGTTTTTGATGCTATTATGGCTGAAAGAGGTGCAAAACGTTTAGCAACTCATAAAGTTAAAAATCGTGGTGAAGTTAGTGGAACAGGTAAAAAACCATGAGCCCAAAAAGGTACTGGTAGTGCCCGTGCAGGTTCAAAAAGAAGTCCTGTATTCGTAGGTGGTGGTAGAGCCTTCGGTCCAACCATTGAAAGAAACTACGATTTAAAAATTAATAAGAAAGCTCGTAAAAACGCTTTATTCTCAGCACTAACAATGTTAGCTAAAGAGGATTCAGTTTTAGTTAGAGACTACAAATTAGAAGAAATTTCAACTAGAGCATTATTAGTTGAATTAAACAAAAACAATTTGATTAATTTAAATAATGTTTTAATAATTTCTTCAGACGAAAAAGTGTTTAAATCAGCAAGAAATTTACCTAATGTTCATGTATCAAAAGTAACATCATTATCAATTGAAGCACTAGTTGCAGCAGATGTAATGATTATTAGTGAACAAGACATTAAATTCTTAGAAGGGATGGCAAAATAATGAATATAAATGAAGTTATTAAATATCCAGTTCTAACTGAAAAATCAGAAATTGCTAGATCTAATCACAATGTTTATACATTTGTAGTAGATAAAAGAACAAACAAAATCGAAGTTAAAAAAGCAGTTGAATTCATTTTTGATGTTAAAGTTGAAAAAGTTAACATTATGAATTATGATAAAAAACCTGCTAAATTAGGTAGATATCAAGGTTTTAAAAACGCAGTTAAAAAAGCAATCGTTTATTTAGATGAAAACTCAAAAATAGTTTTATTTGCTGAAGAAGCTAAAGAAGCTCAAAAGGCAGCGGAAGAAACTAAAAAAGAAGCTAAAAAAGACGAACCTAAAGAAATTTCAGAAGCTGAAAAGAAAGCGGCTGAAAAAATTAAAAAAGCAGCAGAAGCTAAAGCTAAGGCAGAACCAAAACCAAAACCAGCTGCTAAAACAACTAAAAAAGCAGATCTTGATAAAGAATAATTGAAATATAGGATTATGCTAAAAATAAAATAATTAAGAATCTTAAAAGATAAAAATATTTTTAAGAAACGGAGAAAACAAAAATGGCTATTAAAAAATTTAAAGCATATACTAATGGTCGCCGTAATATGTCTTCTCTTGATTACCAAGCAAATCTAACTGGACATAAACCAGAAAAATCATTGCTTGTTGCACTTGCTTCACATGCAGGTAGAAATAATCAAGGTAAAATAACAACTCGTCACCACGGTGGTAGATTAAAAAGATTCTATCGTATCATCGATTTCAAAAGATATACTAAAGATGGAATCGAAGGTACTATCAAAACTATTGAATATGATCCAAATAGATCAGCAAACATTTCATTAGTTGTATACCGTGATGGAGAAAAAAGATATATCATCAGTCCAAAAGGTATTAAAGTCGGACAAAAAGTTGTATCAGGTGAAAAAGTTGATATTCAAATTGGTAATAACTTACCACTTATGAATATCCCTGAAGGTACATTTGTTCACAATATTGAACTACAGCCTAAACAAGGTGGAATAATCGCCCGTTCAGCTGGTAGTTCAGCTCAAATTTTAGGTAAAGATGAATCAGGAAAATACATCATCTTAAGACTAAAATCAGGCGAAGTAAGAAAAGTTCTAGGAGTTTGTCGTGCCACAATTGGTGAAGTAGGAAACGAAGAACACTCACTAGTAAACATTGGTAAAGCTGGTAGAAATAGACTAAGAGGTATTAGACCTACAGTTAGAGGTTCAGCAATGAACCCTAATGATCACCCACATGGAGGTGGTGAAGGTCATCAACCTATTGGAAGAAAATCACCAATGACACCATGAGGTAAAAAAGCTCTTGGAGTTAAAACTAGAGCAACTAAAAAAGCATCTAACCAATTTATTATTAGAAGAAGAAAGGAAGCTAAATAATGTCTCGTTCATTAAAAAAAGCACCGTTTGTTGATGATCATTTAATGAAAAAAGTTGTTGCAATTATTGAAAACAAATCTCCAAAACGTCCAATTAAGACATGATCAAGACGTTCAACAATATATCCGGATTTCATTGGATTAACATTCCAAGTACATAATGGACATGCATTTATTGATGTGTTTGTTACAAATGATATGGTTGGACATAAATTAGGTGAATTTGCACCTACAAGAACATTCAATGGACATGGCGCTGATAAAGCTAAAGGAAAGAAATAATATGAAACAAGTAGTTAAAGCATCAGTTAATATGCAAAGAATCAGCCCAAGAAAAGCTAGATTAGTTGCAGATTTAATTCGTTATCAATCAGCTACCAGAGCATTAGTAATTTTGCAAACAACAAACAAAAAAGCATCAGCAATTATCCTTAAACTTCTAAACTCAGCAATCGCTAACGCAACTAATAATAATGGTATGGATGCCACAAAATTATTTATAACCAAAATTTTGGTTAATGATGGTCCTACATTAAAAAGATATCAACCTCACTCACGTGGAAGAGCTTTTCCAATTTTAAAAAGAACAAGCCATTTCTATATTGAATTAGCAGAAATGGATTTTGAAGAAATGAATAATAAGGAGGCAAAATAATGGGTCAAAAAGTAAATCCTAATGGCTTTCGTTATGGTATAACAAAGCCACATAATACAACTTGATATTCAGATAAAAAAGATTTTGCCAACTTATTATTAGAAGATCAAAAAATATATGATTTCTTTGATAAAAAAGTTCGTGAATACCAAATTGGTAACGTTCAAATTAAAAGAAATCAAAATAAAAATGTTATTGTTTATGTTTATACAGCAAAACCAGCTTCTTTATTAGGAACTAATGGTGAAAACATTAAAGCATTAACATTATCATTAAAAAAAGAACTAAAAAATAAAAACCTAAACATTAATCTTGAAGTTATGGAACTAAAAAGTCCTGATTTAAATGCAAGATTATTAGCTGAAGGAATAGCAATTAAACTAGAAAATCGTGGTAGCTTTAGAATGGCTCAAAAAATGGCAATTAAGAGTGCTATGAAAGCTGGAGCTAAAGGTATCAAAACCTCGGTTGCTGGTCGTCTAAATGGTGTTGACATGGCTAGAACTGAAGGATACACCGAAGGTGAAATGAAACTACATACTTTAAGACAAAATGTTGATTATGCAGTTGCAAGAGCAAAAACTACATATGGAATTTTAGGAATTAAAGTATGAGTATCACTAGGTGAAATTCTAGACGCTAACAAAAAGAATAATGAATTTTTAGAAACTAAACCAGAAAGAAAACCAAGAGCACCAAGAAAAGGCGGTGAAAAAAATGCTTCAACCAAAGAGAACTAAGCATAGAAAAATGTTTCGTATCCGTCATGACAAGGTAAAAGCAAGTCGAAACAACACAGTTTCATTTGGAGAATTTGGTCTAAAATCAACTTCTTCAGCATGAATTAGCGCTAGACAAATCGAAGCTGCCCGTATTGCAATTACTCGTCGTATGGGTCGTGAAGGAAAAGTTATTATTAAAATATTCCCACATATGTCAAAAACTTCAAAACCTATTGGAGTTCGTATGGGTTCTGGTAAAGGTAGCCCAGATCAATGATTTGCAGTTGTTAAAGAAGGAACTGTAATGTTTGAAGTAATGGGTAACCAAGTAGATGTTATGAAAGATGCCTTAAGATTAGGTGGACACAAATTACCAGTTACTTGAAAAATTGTTGCAAAAGAAACTGAAGTTAACCTTCAAGGAGATAAATAGTTATGACTTATGCCGAATTATCAAAAAAATCAATCGAAGAATTAAACAAAATCTTAGATGATTTAAAAGCAGAATTATTTTCATTACGTTTTAAAAATGCAACACGTCAACTAGACCAAACACATAAAATTGATTTAATTAAAAAAGATATTGCAAGAACACTAACAGCTTTAAACTTTAAAAAACAAGAAGGAGATAAATAATGGAACAAGTAAGAGAAAACCGTCGTAAAAAACTTGTTGGAACTGTAATTAGTACAAAAAACGAAAAAACCATTACTGTTATAGTTGAAACATACGAAAAACACCCATTATACTCAAAACGTTTCAAGAAATCAAAGAAATTTGCTGTTCATGATGAAAAAAATGAAGCAAAAATTGGTGATGTAGTTGAAATTCAAGAAACAAGACCACTTTCAAAAACAAAACACTTTAGATTGGTAGAGATTAAATCTCACGCAATTGGAGGAAACGAAAATGCTTAGAGAATTTTCTAGATGTAATGTAGCTGACAACTCAGGAGCTAAAGAAGTTATGATTATTAAAAACTTAGGTGGCTCAATTGTTAGAAGCACCAATATTGGTGATGTAGTTGTTGTTACAGTTAAAAAAGCAATGCCAAACTCAGTAGTTAAAGAAGGTCAAGTTTTAAAAGCTGTTATTGTTAGATCAAAAAGAGGATTGTCACGTGAAAATGGTTCATACATTAGATTTGATGACAATGCTGTTGTTTTAATTAAAGAAGATGGTTCTATGAGAGGAACCCGGGTATTTGGTCCTGTGGCAAGAGAATTACGTGACAAGGGTTATTTAAAAATAATTTCACTAGCACCGGAGGTTTTATAATTATGGCTCAAGCTAAAATTAGAAAAAACGACCTTGTTTTAGTCATCTCTGGTAAATCAAAAGGTAAATTTGCTTCTGTATTAGCAACAAATACTAAAAATAATACTGTTATTCTAAAAGATATAAATATGAAAACCAAACACCATAAACCTTCACAAGAAAACACCGAAGGTAAAATTGAAAAAAAAGAATATCCAATCCATGTTTCAAATGTGGCTTATCTAGCTAAAAAAGGTGCTGAAGGCCAAAGATCAATTGGTACAAAAATTGGATGAAAAGTTGATACAAAAACCGGCAAAAAACAACGTGTTATGAAAAAAGTTAATAAGGTTATCTAGAAAGGAGTTTTATTATGGCTAAATTAGAATTAGAAAAAAAATATTTAGAAAAAATTCGTCCAGAATTAGTTAAAGAATTCGGATATTCATCAATAATGCAAGCTCCTAGATTACAAAAAATAGTTGTTAACATGACAGCTGGCAATGAAGTATCAAATTCAAAAGCTATAGAAGAAGTTATGGTTGAACTAGCTCAAATTACTGGTCAAAAACCATATCAAACAGTAGCAAAAAAATCATTGGCATCTTGAAAATTACGTGAAGGTATGCCAATGGGTGGAAAAGTAACATTAAGACGTCAAAGAATGTGATCATTTTTAACAAAATTAATTAATGTTGCTTTACCTCGTGTTCGTGACTTTAATGGTACAAGCACAAAAAGTTTTGATGGCCAAGGAAACTATGCTATCGGAATTAAGGAAGAAATTATTTTCCCAGAAATTTCATTTGATAAAATCCGTAAATTAAAAGGTATGGATATTATATTAGTAACCACTGCAAAGACAAATCAAGAAGCTTTTTCTTTATTAAAACAACTTGGAATTCCATTTGCAAAAGGCAATAATTAAGGAGATTATACATGGCAAGAAAATCATTAATGGTTAAAGCTGAACGTGAACCAAAATTTTCTTCAAGAAAATACACACGTTGCCAAATTTGTGGCAGAGTTCATGCTGTTTTACGTAAATATAAAATTTGTAGAATTTGTTTTAGAGAATTAGCACATGAAGGTAAAATCCCTGGTGTAAAGAAAGCGAGCTGATAATTATGGCTATTATTACAGATCCAATAGCAGATATGTTTATTAGAATTAAAAATTCAATTTCAAGAAAATATCATGAAGTTGTTTTACCACATTCTTCAAAGAAAGAAAAAATCCTTGAGATTTTTCAAAGAGAAGGATATATTGCTTCATATGAAGTAATTAGTCCTAAAGAAAAAGGCTTTAAGCAATTAAAAGTTACTTTGAAATACAAAGGAATGAACCAAAACCAATCTGCAATCACCGATATTAAAAGAGTATCAAAACCAGGTCTAAAAGTATATTCATCATCAGAAAAATTACCACGTGTACTAAGTGGTTATGGTACAGCAATTATTTCTACTTCAAAAGGCTTATTAACAGATAAAGAAGCACGAAAAGCCAACTTAGGTGGCGAAGTTGTTGCTTTCATTTGATAATAAGATTTTAAGGAATTAAATATGTCAAGAATTGGAAAAAGAATTTTAGCAATTCCAACAGGAGTAGAAGTTAATTTAAACAATAATCACATTATTATAAAAGGTAATTTAGGACAATTAGAATATACATTTTCACCCTTAATTTCAGTTGTTGTAGAAAACAATGAAATTAAAACATTAAGAGCTAATGAAGAAAAAACTACAAAACAATTACATGGAACAACAAATGCCAATATTAATAACATGTTAATCGGAGTTTCAAAAGGTTACAAAAAAGAAATCGAAATCAAAGGTGTTGGTTATAAAGCCACCCTTAAAGGAAATGCAATTGAAGTTATTGCGGGTTATTCACATACTGTGACAAAAGAAATACCTTCAAATTTAAAAGTTGAAGTACCGAAACCTACAAATATTATTATTTCAGGTATTGATAAACAAGCAGTTGGAGAATTTGCTGCAAACATTAGAGATATTAGACGTCCTAGCCCATATTCAGGTAAAGGTATTATGTACAAAGATGAAGTTATTAGACGTAAAGAAGGAAAAACTGCTGCTAAATAGTAGTTTGATTAGGAGAAATTATGTTATCTAGAAACAAAAAACGTAAAGCTAAACATTTGAAGATTACAAATAAATTAGCAAAGGGAACAGCATCTAGACCTCGTGTAGTTGTATTTAAATCATTACACAATTTCTATGCACAAGCAATTAACGATGCCAATCATACTACATTAGCTTCATTTTCAACTAGACAATTATCTGACAAAGACAAAGGAAACAATATCTCAACTGTAAAATTAGTTGCTAAAGAATTTGCAGCTAATCTAAAAAAAGCAAAAATTTCGGAAATTGTTTTTGACCGTTCAGGTTACATTTACCATGGTAAATTAGCAGCTTTTGCTGATACATTAAGACAAGAAGGGATTAAATTCTAATGGCTGAAGAAATTAAAAAAGAAAAAACTGAAACTGCTAAGGGTACAAAAGTAGTTTTAGCTCCAAAAAAAGAAATCAAAAAAGAAGCTTCAACTAATAAATCAAGTACCGAAAGAAAAACTTTTAGTACTAAAAGATCATTTAATTCAATACAACCAAAAATATTTGAAGAAAAAGTTATTGATATTGCCAGAGTTACAACCGTTGTTAAAGGTGGAAGAAGATTTTCATTTTCAGCATATGTTGTAGTTGGTGATAAAAAAGGTAAAGTAGGCTTTGGACACGGAAAAGCAAATGAAGTTCAAGACGCAATCAAAAAAGCTGTTAAAGATGCACAAAAGAAAGTTTTTTCAGTTCCAATTGTAAAAGGAACTATTCCACATGAAATTAGAGAGAAATTCCTAGCTTCAAAAGTACAACTACGTCCTGCTCCTAAAGGTACAGGAATTGTTGCCTCTAACACTGTTCGTGCTGTTGTCGAATTAGCAGGATATACTGATATTTCAACCAAAACATATGGTTCAAGAACAAAACATAATATTATTCATGCAACCGTTAAAGCACTTAAGAAAATTAGAACAGTAGAAGAAATTGCTAAATTACGTGACATCGATGTTAAACATTTATTAGCAAAATAATATATTTAAGGAGAAATTATTATGAAATTACATAATTTAAAAGCAACCTTAGGTGCTCGTAAACAAAAACATCGTGTTGGACGTGGTCATGCAGCTGGTAAAGGTAAACAAGCAGGTAGAGGTCAAAGTGGTCAAACAAAACGAAGCACAGTTAGATTAGGTTTTGAAGGTGGTCAATTACCACTATTTAGAAGAATACCAAAACGTGGTTTTAATAATGTTAACCATGTTGAATATCAAGTAATAAATCTTAAAGATTTAGAAGAAAGATTTAGTGCTAATGATATCGTTTCATATGAAACATTAACAGAAAAAAGACTAATTAAAGGTTCTTTACCTGTTAAAATTTTAGGAAATGGCTTGTTAACTAAAAAGTTAACAGTTAAAATTCCTACTCTTTCACAATCAGCAAAAGCTGCGATTGAAAAAGTTGGAGGAAAAATCGAGGTTCAATAATGGCTAAGAAATCGAATTTGGAAAAGGACACATACAACAAAAGACTTGAACGCAAATTAGCGATTGATAAGTTTTTTGCTGAAAAACGAAATACATGAACAGAGTGATGAAAAAACCATGATCTTTTTAAAAAGATTTTGTTCACTCTATTTATCATTGCCCTTTTCTTGGCTGCTGGTACAATTACATTACCAGGAGTTGAATTAGCTAATCAAGATAAATTGGGCCAAGGTGATTTTTTTGGAATATTAAATTTAGTTGGTGGTGGAGGATTGCGTAGATTCTCCATTGTTGCATTAGGAATAGGTCCATTTATTTCGTCAAGTTTAGTCATGATGATCTTACAGACCAAAGCATTCCCGGCAATATATCGCCTAAGTCAATCAGGACCGCTTGGGAGAATAAAAATTAATTTTATTACTTATACAGTTACATTATTCTTTGCAATTTTCCAAGCAATTTTAATTACTAGAGCCCTAGTTAATCCTACTGATAATTTTGGAATTATTTTTAGTCCAAATTTAGTTAAAATACTAGGAGCAAAAGGCGCTAGTGCATATCAATGATTTGTTATCCCTTTATTATTAATAGCTGGTTCATTCTTTTCATTATTTTTATCAGAACAAATCACAAATAAAGGTGTTGGAAATGGTACAAGTTTAATAATCTTCGTAGGTATTGCTAGTTCACTTATTCCAACTTTTAGACATGCATTTGAGTACTACATGCCTTCAGTAAAAAATAATAATTCAGTTGTTTTAAAAGAAACATTGAATTTTGTAGTTTACATATTAGCTTATTTATTAGTAATATTCGTTGTAACTATATTTTCTTTAGCTGAAAGACGAATTCCAATTCAACAAGTTGGAGCTGGACTTTCAAAAACAGAAAAAGAACTAAGTTATTTACCAATAAAAGCTAATCCTGCAGGAATTATGTCAGTAATTTTTGCAATGATGGTTTTATCACTACCAACAATGATTGCAGGTCTATTTAATCCTGATACAAGTAGATACTACCAATGAGTATATGCAAATCTTCAATTAACTCAGCCTCTAGGATTTTTCCTATTCGTAATTATTACCTTCGGGCTAACAATTCTAATGGGAATTCAACAATCTAAGATTGATAAAATTAGTGAAGATTTTGCAAAAAGTAGTACTTTTATTCCTGGAATTAGACCTGGAGAACAAACAGAAGACTATTTATTAAATACAGTTTTAAGATTATCATTCTTTTCAGCTGGTTATTTAATAATCTTAGGTGCCTTACAATTTATTCAACAAATGTTTGGCATACCTGCACCAATTGCTTTTGGTGGAACTTCAATCATGATTCTTGTTTCAACAGCAACTGAAACTGTTCAACAAATTCAAGCAAGATATAAATCTCAAGAACTTGCTCGTAAAAGAAGAATGATTAGAGAATTAAAAGAAGTATATGGAGAGGAAGAAGATTTAATATGATAAATAAATGTTCTTGCCAATGCAAGTGCACATGTACTTGCGATTGCAAATGTAACAATTCTAAAAAAGAGCCAAATTTAATTTTAATTGGTCCGCCTGGAGCTGGAAAAGGTTCAATTGCAAGTTTACTTGTAAAACAATTTAATTATTTCCAATTTTCTACGGGTGATATGTTTCGTCAAGAAATTAAAAACAAAACGGAACTAGGAAAAAAAATTCAAATCATATTAGATTCTGGTAAATATGTAGATGATGCAATTACTAATGAATTAGTTGAAAAAAAATTAACAGAATTAGTAGCACAAAACAAACCTTTTATTTTAGATGGATATCCAAGAACGATTGATCAAGCAAAATTTTTAGAACAATTAGAAGCTAAAAATGTCATTATTGATAAAGTTGTTGTTTTAAAAATAACTGATGATCAAATTATTGAACGTTTATCAAAAAGAAGAGTTTGTCCAGCATGTAAAACTATTTATCACTTAGAATCATTTCCTCCAATCGACAACAAGTTTTGTAAAAAATGTCAGGCAGAAGTTATTAAACGTCCTGATGACGAAGCAGATGTTGTCTTAAAGCGTTTGGCAATCTATGAAAGCCAAACAAAATGTTTAATAGATTTTTATAAAAATAAAAATATAGCTATTGAAATTAATAGTTATCAAGAATTTAAAAAAGTTTATTCAGACGTAAAAGAGGCTTTAAAATGATAAAAATCAAAAATCAAATTGAGATTAATAAAATTAAAAAAGCCTGTTCAATCTTGGCAGAAGTCAAAACAATTTTATGAGACTTTATAAGACCAGGTGTTTCTTTAAAAGAAATAGACAGCGTCGCTTTTAAAGAAATTGAAAAACGAGGCGGTAAACCAGCATTCTTGGGACAATATGGATTTCCAGGAGTTTGCTGTATATCCGTAAATGAAGAATTAATTCATGGTATTCCTTCGGATTACATTGTTAAAGATGGTGACATTATAAAAATTGACACTGGTGTAATTTGAGAAGGATACTATTCTGATTCAGCTTTTACAAAAGGAATTGGAAATATTAGCGACAAAGACAAAGAATTAATTCAAGTAGCTAAAGACGCTTTTTATGCTGGCTTTAATGCGATTAAAGTAGGCAAAAGAATTGGTGATATATCTGCTGCTATAGGTAACTATATTAGACAAAAAGGATACTATACACCAGACGAATATTGTGGTCATGGAATTGGTAAACACTTACATGAAGACCCATATGTATATAATGACAGCTTACCTAATACTGGGCCAATTATTAAAAATGGGATGGTCATATGTATTGAACCCATGATTTTACAAAAATCTAAAAAAGTTACAACAAAAAAAGATAATTGAACCGTTGTAGACCCATTGGGCTACAATACTGCGCACTATGAACAAACAGTTTTAATTGATAATGGTGAAGCATACATTTTATCAGGAGATAACATTTAATGGCAAAAGACGCAATTAGAATGACAGGCAAAATTACCAAAATGCACTCAACCAAGGACTATGATGTTTTATTAGAAAATGGAATTGAAATTAAAGCTTTCATTTCGGGAAAAATGTCATTGCATAACATTAGGATGATTCCTGGTGACAGTGTTGATGTGGAATTAAGTCCATATGATATGACTAAGGGTAGAATTGTCTTTCGTCACAAATAACTTAAGGAGATAATATGAAAGTTAGAGCTTCAATCAAACGAATTTGTAAAGATTGCAAAATCATTAAAAGAAACGGTGTTAATAGAGTGATTTGTATAAATCCAAAACATAAACAAAGACAAGGATAGAACATGGCTAGAGTTTTAAATATAGAAATTCCAAATAACAAAAAAGCTCGTATTTCATTAACATACATTTTTGGTATTGGTCCATCAATCGCTAAAAAAATCTTAGCAGATGCCAATGTCGATGGTGAAAAAAGAGTTAAAGAACTAACAGAAGAAGAATTAACACGTATCAGAGATGAAGCAAAAAAATATAATACCGAAGGTGATTTAAAAAGAGAAATTAACCTAAACATTAAAAGATTAATGGAAATTAAGTCATACCGTGGTATTAGACATAGAAAAGGATTGCCAGTTAGAGGACAATCTACAAAGAAAAATGCAAGAACAAGAAAAGGCCCAAGAAAAACAATTGCAGGAAAGAAAGGTAAATAATAATGGCTAAAAAGAATAAAAAAATTATTACCCAAGGTGTAGCACACATACACTCTACCTATCAAAATACAATTGTTTCTTTTTCAGATTTAAAAGGTAATGTTTTTGCATGATCATCATCAGGTGCAATTGGATATAAAGGTACAAAGAAAAAAACTCCATATGCAGCTGGACTAGCTGCTGCAGCAGCAGTTGAAAAAGCTAAAGAATTTGGTCTAAAAGAAGTATCAATTTTAGTAAAAGGTGTTGGTCCAGGTAAATCAACAGCTCGTAAACAAATTGAAGCAAGCGGTTTTAGTATCAAAGAAATTAAAGATGTAACTCCAACTCCACATAACGGTACACGTCCTCCAAAGAAAATTCTTAAGAGAGTATAAAAATTACTAGATTAAAAAAATAATTGAAGAGAGGATATTATGGAAAAAATTCAAAAAATAACATATAAGGAATTGGCAGCTGAAAGAATTAACGACTTTAATACAACTTTTGTAATTGAACCATTATCACGTGGTTATGCTAATACAATGGGAACAGTTTTAAGAAGAACTTTATTATCTTCAATAACATCTGTAGCTCCATTTGCAATTAAAATTAACAACGTGGAACATGAATTTCAAACAATTAATGGCATTAGAGAAGATGCAATAACTTTAGTTAAAAACATTAGAAGCATTCGTTTCGTTTACAAACCCGAGTTTTTTGAAAAAAATAACTTGGCAAAAGTTTCATTTAAATCAAATAAGGAAGGTGCGATTTTAGCTTCAGATATAACAAATCTTTCTGGACTTGAAATTGTTAATAAAGATCAATACATCGCCGATATTGCTAAAGGCGGAAGTCTAGAATTTGATTTATTTTTAAGATCAGGTAGAGGTTTTATTGACTTTGAAGAAAACAAAGCCGTTATTAACCAGTATGGTCCAAGATTAGAATCAAGTATTAGCCGTGGTCAATTTTTAGCTATGGATAGTGACTTTAGTCCTATTAAAAAATGTGCAATATCATTTGAAGAACTAAACAGTTCATCAAAATTAATTGAAGAAAGACTAAAAATTAAAATTGAAACAGATGGCACCATTGAAGCTAAGGACGCTTTGGAACAAGCTGCTCAAATAATTGTGGCGCATTTCCAAATAATTGGTAACATTGATGCTTTAGAAACTATTAAATTATTTGATGATAATAAACAAAATCAACAAAAAGATATTAAAGCATCTATTTCAATTGAAAAATTAGGTCTAACAATAAGATCACTAAACGCTTTAAAAAGAGCTAAATATAATACAGTTGAAGAATTAATGAAACTAACTGATGAAGATTTATCTAACATTAAAAACTTAGGTAAAAAATCAATCGAAGATATTATTCAAAAAAGAAACGAATGACAAGCAAGAGTCGGTAAGAGTTCAGAAGATGATGACATAATAGAATCATTTAGTCAATTAAATAATCAAGCAGAGGGAGATGAATAATGGCAAATCCAAAGCAAGTATTTCGTAGAAATACAGAATGATGAAACCATGTGGAAAGATCATTAGTTACAGACTTATTAATTCATGGACAACTAAAAACCACTTTAGAACGAGCAAAAAGAATTAGATCATCGGCTGAAAAAATGATTACTTTAGGCAAGAAAAATACTCTTGCTACCCGTAGACAAGCAGCAAAATTTTTAAGATTAATTCCTTCAAAACACGAAAACAAAGATTCATTACAATATTTATTTGATGTTATAGCACCAAAATACGCACAACGTAATGGTGGATATACAAGAATTATTAAAATTAATAACCGTGCAGGTGATAACGCTAAAATGGCTATTATTAAATTAGTATAGGATTTAGGAGAATTTATTATGGCAATAGTTCCAAAACGAAAAACTTCAAAACAAAGAAAACATTTAAGAAGAAGCCACCACGCTTTAGTGCCAACAACATTAGTAGAATGTTCACACTGTAAACAATTAATAATTCCTCACCAAGCATGTAAATATTGTGGATTTTATAAAGAAGAAAAAGTTCTTAAAAATGCAATTAATGACAAGATCAAATAATTAAGCTTTATGACGGTAGACAACCGTCATTTTTTATTATTTTTTTAGCGTAATAATTAAGATTTTTATTATAATAATAAGGCTATTTATTCTTTTATCAAAATTTAAATGTAGCAAATATAAAATATTAATTATTTTTATTTAAAAATATTTAATGTGTATAATATTATGAGTATGTTCTTTAAGACACATTTTAAAGGATACACTTGAGATAGTTCTTTGAAAACTGGATACGAATACCATAACGTCAATTTAATTTATTTAAATAACAAAAAACAAAACAAAAACATAATAACCAAAATCAAATTTTAAGAGTTTGATCCTGGCTCAGGATGAACGCTGGCTGTGTGCCTAATACATGCATGTCGAGCGAGGTTTCTTTTGAAATCTAGCGGCG
>NZ_JAOXHI010000004.1:0-45717 GCF_025779955.1 Mycoplasma enhydrae | reverse complement strand
TTTTTTCTCCAGTAAGCACTCTCATACACAACTTGTATAAAAATATTCTTGTCTTATATTTTTTCATAATAAAAAACATATCCTCCATTTGTGGTAGTCCACTAATAGGGGATATGTTTAAATTTAGATACTACTTTTTTCATGGGCTCGGATATTCTAGATACTAATACAAATAAAATTTTGATTAACTACTTCGAAGAATTAGACAAAAATACTGAGGAACTAGATAAAAGTTTGTCTGGAAAACCAAATAATTTTGGAATATATCCATATATTAGAAAAGCTTATGAACATAAAGCAAATAAATCAACTTATTATTTAGAAAATGGAAAGCAAGCTATAGAAAGTTACTTTTCAGAAAACCGAAAAAGCCGCGAAGAAAATGTGATTATTTTTCTTAAGGACAAGGAATAATACTAAGAGAATTTGAAAATTTCCTCTATTTAAACATATCCTCTACTAGTGAACTACCACAAAAGAAGGATATGTTTTTTATTATAAAAATACAAAAAAGCGAACTCATCGAGTTTTTACCACTGCTAGGTTAAACTGAAGAATTCACTATATAAGGTGGCTTTTAGTTATCAAATTTTTACACGCTTTGAAGCATCAAGAAACATCTTGTCTTCTTTTTTAATCTTGAATGCTTTATAAAAATCATCTGAGTTTTGAACTTGAACATTTGCTCTTAAAACAGCTGGAGCATGTACGTCGATATCTAATAATAATTTTTGAAATTCAGGGCGGTATTTTGCTCTTCAATTAGTTGTATAAGCAATATAGAATTTTTTAGCACTATAATCACTTTCGGTTTTAGCAGCTTCTAGTGCACATGATAAACCGCCGGCATCAGCTATATTTTCAGATACAGTTAGTTTACCATTACATTTTCCAACTTCTGTTTCTCTACCTTCGAAGAGCTCAACCATTTTTTGTGCGCGAATTTCAAATTCTTTTTTATCTTCCTCTGTTCATCAATTAATCATATTACCAACTTCATCAAAGTTAGAACCATTATTATCAAAAGCATGAGAAATTTCATGAGCAATAACTGATCCTATACCTCCATAATTAGCTGAAGAAGATTGTTTAGCACTATAAAACGGTGCTTGAAGTATTCCGGCAGGAAATACTATGATATTACTTGTTGGATTATAATAAGCATTAACCATTGCTGGTGTCATTGATCATAAGTTCTTATCTTTCTTTTTGCCATATTCTGCAAATTCAGATCTTCTTTTAATTTCATTAAATTCTAAAACATTCATAAGTAGGTCATCATAGCCATTATATTCTTTTACAATTAGTTTAGAATAGAAATTATCAATAACTTCAGGGTATCCTACATAAACACCAATTTTAGAAAGCTTCAAAATTGCTTTTTCTTTGGTCTTAGGAGATAATCAAGTGTTATTTTTTAGTCTATTTTCATAAATACCAATCATCTTAGCAATCATATTTTCAACATTTTTTTTGTTTTCTTTTCCAAAATATGTTTCACCGTAATATTTACCAAAAGCCATGGTAAACATTTTGTCAGCACTTAATTTAACTGCTTGTTGCTTTTTGTCAAGTGGTTTGACTTGCCCACTTAAACTTCTTGCAAATTCACCTGATATTACTGCACTATCATAATCTAAGTATGGAGCTAATGAAATTAAGGTGTTAACGTATAAGAAAGAACGGTAGTTTTCAAAATTTTCTTCCAAAAGTAATTTTGAAAAGTGGTTGGCTAAATCATCTGAAACGCAAATTATAGATGTTAAGTTTTTTCCAATTACAGATTTAATAATATTTGATAAAGATAGTGTTTTAATTTTTTCATCAAATTCAGAAACAAGTTTTGGATTATATATTTTTGTTATTAGTGCTCATTCTTCAGCAGATAAAATGTATTTTGCAGCTTCCGAATCTCAGGATAAAGCTTGTTTAATTAACTTGTCAGCTCATCTTTTGCTTCTATTAACTTTGTTTAATAGTTTCTTAGTCATTGCAGATCATTTTTCATATAGGTCTGCTTTCTTTTCTGGTATTGAATAATAGTTCTTTTCAGGCAATATAACTGAAGGGCAAGAAGCATACAATACTTGTTGTTCATAATTTTTAAAATCAGTTTCGATAAATAAAGGAATAGGTGTTTCAAAATTATTAAATGTTAGAAAATCATAGTTGCTTTCTATGTCTTTTCAACTATTAAAACTTGAAATTTTATCCAATATAGCAAGTGCTGGTTTGATTCCAAATTTACGACGATCTGATCAGTTTTTTGCTAAATTATAGAATTTAGTCATTTCAAGTAATATCGGGTTATCTTTGATGTCTGTTGTATCAGTTAATCATTTATTTAATAATTTAGTTTTTAGTTTGATTAAGCTATTATCCAAGCGTTCAAAAGAACCTGTTCCTGGTTTATCATCAGGAATTTTATTTTTAGCTAGTCATTCACCATTTACGGCTTCAAAGAAGTTGTCTTTAATTAAGTCTTTGTTCATATTTTGTTCCTTTCTAATTGAACTTTGGAATTATTTTGTAAAAAATAAATTCAAGTTTTCATTTTGTAAAATCTTTCGATAATTTTTAAAATCAAGTTTATCAAAAATTATACTAATTTTATGTTGTTCAGCTTTTTTATAAAGCATACTAATATATAAAATTGCTTCAGGTTTATGCAAATTATTCACTAAGTTTTCATCCACTCAAATAACTTTAATTCATTTATCAATAATTGAAACTAAATCATTATTAATATTAATTATTCTTAAACCAACACCAGCCTCAGGATACTCTTGTTGAATTAATTCAATTTTTTTCTTCACTTTAATTGTATTTTTCTTTGAATTAGGAATTATTAATTGAATAAATGATTTGTATTTAGCTAATAAATCTTCAATTTTTTTATTTTCAATTAAGTTAAATACAAAATCATTAATATTTATTAGTTTACCATTTAATTTAAATCCCTTAGGTTCACTAAAAATTTTTAAATAAAAGTTTTTGTAAATATCTAAATTTGCTAATGTATCAGAAGAATCGATGTTAAGCACTTCGAATTTTTCATCAAGGTCCATTGTATCTATTTTTCATTTCTTATCACCAAAACTTAATATATTGTGAGTTTCAAAACTTGCACTATGACTATTATTAATTTCACTTAGTACATAATCATATTTTTCTTTAAAAACTAAAAAATTGTAATCCTCATAAATTTTATAAGTTAATAAAAAATCATTCTTAAGCTCTAAATTATTAGATTTAACATAATCAAACAAAGTTTGATATGAAACAAAATCTTGGTCTTTAAGTAAAGTATGTTTGAAACTAAATGTCTTATTATATAAGTGTTTATATGGAATACTTCATTTTGAAAAATATTTAATATATCTCATTGCTTGTGATTCTGATATCTTATTAAAAGGCATAACAAAAAACAGTTTATTTCAGTCTAAAAAAACTTTAATGTTATACATTCTTTTTTTAACACAGTTAGCCTTAAATAAAGCAATAAAGTTAGCTATATTTTCAATATCTTTTATATTTAAAATAAAACCATAAGCAAAATATTGATTGTTTTTATCTATCAAATAATCTATATTAGTATTTGTAGCTTCAAATACCTTATCTTCTCGTGAATCGTTTTCATATCAGTTTAAGGTTAAAAATATGTATTCGTCTTGAATAGTATCAAAAGTTATATTGACTTTAGTGCTTAAGAAACGCGATTTGCTATTAGATATTTCAGTGCTTACCTTTATTAAATTCTTATTTTTAATAGCAATACTTAATGTTGATTTTGATTTTCTATCAAATAAATCTAAGAAATCTTGTAACTTTCTTCACTTATTATGAATAAAACTTATTTTTTTCAAAAAAGCCGGCTGTGTTCAGACTTCTCGAATGCTATTATTAGCCTTAATTCTTTCTTTGTTAGTGTCAATTAAAAAACACATAAAACCATTATCGCTAGATGTTTTTGTTCTTCTGCGATAAGCAAAAAATCCTATAAAACCAACAGTACTAAATGCTGCTAATAATATAAAAACTACCAAAATTATTTTAATACTATTCGGTGACATTTTTACTATCCCATTTCTTAATTGAATGATGTGATCTTTCAAATTGTTTAGTAGTTTTTAAATCAGGAAAATGAATGGTAATTATTGTATCTACCATTTCAATAATTTTACCCTTACCGTAAGTTTGGTGCATAATTTCATCACCAACAATTAAATCACTATTATTGTTATTGTTTTCTTCAGCGATTGAAAAATCATTAGCTATATCAATGCTACTACTTTGAGTTTTAATTCCAGCTTCTTTTAAGAATCTACTTCCTTTGGTATAACCGCTACGGTTAATAGCAAAAGATAAAAATAATTTTGTTTTAGCTCTAGTAATGGCAACATAAGCCAATCTTCTTTCTTCTTCCAGTCCTTCAAAATTTTCTTTTTTAGTACTTGAATGACTTAGAAAAATAAAGTCTTTATTTGGAGCAATTGTTATTGCTCTTCTTAGTGGAAAAATATTTTCAGCTAGTCCACAAATAAAAACATAATCAAACTCTAATCCTTTTGCGTTGTGTACTGTCATTAATGAAACAAAGCTGGTTGCATCATCTTCAACATCACGGTCAGTGATTAAAGTAATTTCTTGTAGATATTCATCAATAGAACCATGAGGATTATTTTTTTCTCAAGATTCAATCACATTTAGCAAACTCATAAAGTTTTCTAATTTTGATTCATATTCTTCTTCTGAGCTCTTAAAAATTTCAAAATACTTAATTGTATTAATCATAAACTCTTTTAAGGTATCACTTATAGAATTTGTTTTTAGAGCTTTTCTGGCTCACCTGATAGCATTAATTAAAGTTGCCAGTTTGGTAATTGTTAAATTAGAAACTCTTAGTGTTTTTTGTATTTCACTAAAATGTTTTTCTATTGCACTATATAAGTCTGTGTTTTTAGATCTAGCAAATTCAATTAGTTTATCAATTGTGACATCACCAATTTTTCTAGAAGGTTTATTAATAATTCTTAATAACATTAACTCACTTCCATCATGAATAACACGTAAATAAGCTAAAGCATCTTTGATTTCTTCTCGTTGATAGAACTTAATTGAACCAAAAATTTTATAAATTGTATTTTCTCTAATTAAAGCTTCTTCAACAGCTCTAGAATAACTATTAGTTCTGTATAGTATTGCAATATTTTTTAATTGAACTCTTGATCTTTTTAGTTCTGAAATTTTTTGAGCAATTCATCTTGCTTCAGCATCTTCACTATGACCGCAGTAAAATTCGACTTCTTCACCATCTTCGTTATGTGTATATAAGGCTTTATCTAATCTAATTTTGTTTTTTGAAATTAAACTATTTGCATGGTGAAGAATTTTCTTAGTTGAACGATAGTTTTCTTCTAATTTTACAGTTAGAGCACTTGGATAATCTTTATCAAAATTAACAATAATGTTTATATCAGCATTACGTCAGCTATATATTGTTTGGTCAGGATCTCCAACAATGGTTAAATGGTCACTTGTTGACAATTTTTGCAATATTTTGTATTGAATAACACTAGTGTCTTGAAATTCATCAACTAATATATGGTCATATCTTTTTCCCCATTTTTTAGCAATATTGTCATAGTTGGGATCATAAAACAAACGATGTACAAAAACTAGCAAGTCATCAAAATCTAAAGCTCTAGATCTTTCAAGCCTTTCTTGATATTTCTTGTATATATTATCTTTAGTTTCAAGAATTTTTCTTTCTGAATCAGAAAGAGATTTATTTATTTTTTCATCTACCACATCTAAAAAATCGAAAAGAGCATTTTTCTTGTTTTGGATATAACTTATCATTGAACTATAACTATATTCAATGTGAGATATATCTAATTCATTATAAACAGATTTTAAAATTGCTTTTTGGTCTAACTCATCAACAATTTGAAAGTCATTATTGTAACCAAGCAAATGAATTTCTTGTCTTAAAATTCGAGCACAAATTGCATGAAATGTACTTATTAGTGGTAATTGTCCAGGATTATCAAGCATTGAGCTTACCCTTTGTTTCATTTCGTTTGCAGCTTTGTTAGAAAAAGTCAAAGCTAAAATTCTAGCAGGGTTAATATTTAGTTTTTCAATTAGATATGCAATTTTGTGAGTTAAAACACGAGTCTTTCCTGACCCAGCACCAGCTATAATTCTTAATGGTCCATCGTTATACTCAACGGCTTGTCGCTGTTGTACGTTTAAGTTATCTAAATTTATCATCTCTAATCCCCCTGTTGTAAAATTTATATTAGCATAATATAATTATACATTAATAAGGTATTTTTAGGCTTTGTAAACGCAAAAAAATAGCCTAATTTCTTGGCTATTTTGTAAAAAAATTAATTTTTGGCATTTCTCTTTTTATTGGAGAAATTTTTTTATCCAACTCTTCTTCCATATCTATTTCATCATACTTGTTAATTCAAACTGTCTGAGATTGTGAAAATTTATCATTTCAATTTAGTCTAGAAGCACCTACTCCACTCAGAATCATTATTATTTCCAAATTTATTGCTATTGTAGCTAAAGTGGTAGGTAAAGAAAAAACAATTTTTTCAACCATATTTAATTTGTTACCTTTAGTTGCTTTTAAAAAAGCATCTGTAGAAACTAACATAAATGCCAACAATACAAACATTCACAAAAAAGAAAAAAGTCTTTGTCTGTCAAAAACGGTTTTTCATAGTTTTCTTTTAGACTTTGTAGAAATAATCTTAATTTTGCAAGTTAACATTCCTATAGTTTGACCCTTAAATATGACAGGAATTAGTATATACAATAGAAATAAGACTAAAATCAAGCTAAAAAGTCACATTCTATAAATAAGTTCTCTATTTAAAATATTAGTAGTGTAAAAGTCTACGTTTTTGTAATTAAATACTAAAAACGAGGTTCCAATTGCAAAGATAATAAATAAAGTTAAATCTATTAAGCTAGCTAAAACTCTTATTCAAAAATGAGCTTTTCTATTTATTTTTTTTATCATGTGAATTTTTTAAAAATTAATTCTCATTTTGTTTTAAAATCATTTGTTAATTTTTTTAAGTTTGTAATACTAAATCTTGAAAAATAAGAATTATTTTTAATTTGTTCTTCTCATTTAGGTTTTAAGGTTTCAATTTCCTTAAGTAATGCTGCTTTAATGTTGTTAAGTGATTTAGATGCCAATGTACCCTTTTTAGTTTTAAAAATTCCAATAAAACCACTAATGTAATAACAATAGTTCATAAACATAGCAAATTCAAGCGCTTCTTTAGTTTCTTGATCTATATCACTAAAACAACTAAAAACTGAATTTCAGCAGCGAGTTAAAGATTTAGGGTTAAAAGTTACAAAACTATAATTTAAATTTTCAACTCATGTGCCTTCAAAAAAAGCAAATGTTTGAGATTCTAATAAAGACCTGTATACAAAATTAGGTGAATATTCCAAATTTGATTCTTTAATTTTAGGTTTGCTAAAAATTTCTAAGGCAATATTTGTTTTAACAAAATAATTAAAAACAAAAGGTGTAACAAATACAAAGGGTTCTTTGTTGTCTTTTAAATTAATAACTTGAGAATTAAAGTTGTTGTTTAACTTAGTACCAAAAAATGGAACACCCTTAATTGAACCAGGAAGCTCTACAAAATCAGGTTTGGTTTTTTCGTTATTCAAAAAATTATCAATTCTTTGAACGAACTCACTTTTAATATGACAATAAGAATATAAAATAAAAATATAAGGTGTTTTAACAAGATTTAATGCTTGTTTAATAACTAAATCAATATGTTGGTGTGAAGTGTTGAATATAACTTTTAAACGGTCTTTAAATTTAAGTTGTAATTCATCAATTTCAAAAAAGTGTTCATCCTTAGGTCTATCTATTGTTATAACAACATCAAAATTTTGGCTTTTTTGTTTGTATAGATTATTTAAAATTGAAGATATTGGAATTGCAGGATTGTATATAGGAACTATAATAGTAAGATTTTTGCTCATATTCATATCCAATCTACATCTTAATTTGTCCCGCAACACGTGGGAAAGGAATTGTATCCTTAATGTTGTTTACACCTGTCACATACATTACTAATCTCTCAAATCCAATACCAAAACCACTTGAAACAGCATAACCAAATCTACGTAAGTCTAAATATCATTGTAGAGGTTCTAGTGGAATCTTCAGTTCTTTCATTCTATTAACTAGTTTTTGATAATTGCATTCACGTTGACTGCCACCAATTAATTCCCCAATTCCAGGTACTAGGAAATCAAAAGCTCTAACTGTTTTATTATCATCATTTTGAAACATATAAAATGCTTTAATGTCTTTAGGATAGTTTATTACAGCTACTGGACCTTTAACAATTTTTTCAGCCAAAAATTTTTCATGCTCTGAAGATAAATCCATTCCAAAGAAAATTTCTTTTTCTTCAAATTGTTCTTTATAGTTTTTCAATTTTTCTACAACATCTTTATAATCAATAATTGTCAATTTATTATTCAAAAAATTTTGAAGCGTTGAAATTAAGCCTTCATTTAAAGAATTTAAGTATTTCATTTCGTCAGGATATTTTTTTAGTGTATTTGAAATAACTGTTTTTAATAAATCATCAGCTAATAAAATGACATCATTTAAATCATAAAATGCCACTTCAGGTTCAATCATTCAAAATTCAGCTAAGTGCCTAGAAGTATGTGAATTTTCGGCTCTAAACGTTGGGCCAAAAGTATATACTTTTTTGAAACCCGCAGCATATGATTCAGCATGCAGTTGACCAGTAACACCTAAAAACGCTTTTTGCTTGAAAAAATAGTCTTTGGTTTCATCATCTACTAAAAGTGTTTCTCCAGCACCTTCACCATCATTTGAAGTAATAATAGGAGAAGCTACATTTAAAAAGTCATGTTCTTGAAAATACTTATGAATTTCGTATGTTAAGGAGTTTCTTATTAACATTATTGACCTAAATAAATTAGTACGATGTCTTAGATGAGGAATTTCACGTAAGAAATCTAATGATGTTTCTTTTTTTTGAATTGGAAAATCTTGATCAACACCATTAATTATATTAAATGATGTAGCCACAAGTTCAAAGGGTTGTTTTGCTTCAGGAGTTAAGTGTATTTGACCTTCAACACTAACTGATGACCCCAATGACAAGTTTTCAATATTTCATTTATTAATGTTATTGCCTTTGATTACTACTTGGAGATTAGCAACGGTGCTTCCATCGTTGATAGTAACAAACCTTACTTTATCATTACCTCTATTTGAAATAACTCATCCTTGAATTTTATATGGTTGTTGCTCTTTAATTGATTTTTCAGATTCCAGCAGCTTTTTAAGTGTCATATTTTCTCCTTAATTTCTAATTATTTTTATTATTTTTTATAATCAATAATTATACTTAAATAATTAATTATTGTAATGATTATTAGAATAATATAGCAATAGTTTTAAAATCCGGATTATTAAAATTAAACATAAATTTAAGTAAAAAATAGAGGTTATTTTTACCCCTATCTTAAGACTTTGTAGTTTCAAAATAATATGCTGAAATTTTTGTTCTCAAATTGTTATCTATTATTGGGTAATTAAATAATTGATAAGAAGGATCGCTTTTTGAAACTGAATAAATTTGCTTAGCCATACCATCATTTCCAAAATACCAGTAATAAATAAATGAAAATGTTAAATCATCTGCTGGAGTATATGAAATATAGTTAAAATTAGCTATTTCTGAAAATTCAATATCATTAAATAAATTTTCAAATGCCTCTTCAAATATAGAATATCCTTCCTCAGAATCATTTCTTATTTGTTTTAGTCAACTAATGAAATAAGTGCTTTGTGTATTTTTTTCAAAATTATCTATTTCTTTAGTTCAATTTTCTAATTTTTCCCAGTCAATACTTGGATCTAATAATTTTAAATTATCAATCAAATTGTCCTTATTGTTTTCATATATATTTTTAATAATTTCTTTAGCTTTTTGAAACTCTTCTGGAGTTAGTTTTGTTCTCATTTTTTGAATAAAATCTTTTTCTAAATTATCTAAAGCAACTTTTTTTGAGTACTTAGTGGAATATCTATGATTATTTCTATAAATGTTATCTCCTAACATTTTTAAGAAGTTATCAGTGTCCTTATTATCAAGCTTATTTGAAATTATTCAACAATCAACCAATATAAAATTATTCTTAGGTCTAATAAATCTAATATTTCCATTTTTCACACTTGCAAAGTTGTCTTCTGAATAATATGCATCCAAGGCATCACCATTATAAATTACTCCAGAATCTGATCTAGATGGTTTAGGTTCAATTAAGTGGTTTAATAGTTCTAGCCCATTACTACTTATAAAATTGTATTGGGTATTTTTTATTGAATGGTCTGTAGCTGCTTTCACAAATGAGACAAAAGAGTCAATAGCTATTCTATAATTCGATTCGTTAAAATCCAGTAGCTTATCATTGCCGTTTTTTGTAAATACTTTTTTTCATTCGGTTGGGTGTTTGTGCATATAATTAAACACACCAATCATTAGATTATCCACATATGCATTTGTTCAAGCTACGCGCTTAAAATTATGTTTTTTTAATGTTGAAAATATTTCAAATCAATCTAGTTGAGTGCTTTTTTCTTCTAAAGTTTGAATTTCAGGTGTACTTAAATCTAAATGAGGTCTAGAATCTTTATTAATGTTATATGCTATGCCCTTATCTTGCACATAATAAGGGATTACAAAATCATAAAAATGATCTCAATCATTGGAAGGTCTATTTTTTTCTATCATTCTTCACTTTTTTTCGACTGTGTTAATTTCAAAACCTTTAATTTTTCTTTCCGCATCTTTCATTTGTTCAATTTTAGAATAAATTAATTCATCAAATTTTTCTAAATGATTTTGAATATTATCAGTAAATAAATTTTTACGCTTATTTCATGAAGATAATTCTTTACTTCCATAAAGTTTTGAAAAGTCTATTTTTTTTATTTTTTTATCCAGAATTAATTGTGCCGCTTGAAAATCACTTCCGACACCTGCAATGGCTTTATCTTGTACTAAAGCTTGAGTAAATTCATTAATCTCTTTAAACTCTTTATAGTTATAGTTTTTCTTTAATTTATTGATTATGGTAGGAGACAAATAGGCTTCGTAATTATAAATACTAGGACGATAGGCATTTGTTAGTTTAAATATCAAAGCGAACATAAATAAGAAAATAAAAATACCAAGTCCTGTCCATAACAAAACTATTTTTCAAGTTCGTCTGTTCATTCTATAGTACCTCCTTATAGAAGTCTCTTTGAACTTGCTTTTTAGATAACTGAATTGCTTTTTTGGCTCTTGCATTTTGAGAACTTTTAATAACTATATAAATTGTGTTTCCAAAAACAACAAATAGTAATGAAATTGCACCAATTGCTAATGACCAGGCTTGAAATTGTCCTTCATATAATTGAGTTCCTAGCGTTTCTGTATTTGAAACAATTCTAGCTATTATAAAATCGTCAAATGATAAAGTCATTGTCATAACAAAAGTAAAGCCAATTGAACCTAACATATAAACAAAATATGTTTTAAACCACGTTTTAAATTTTGAATATCCTAAATCTTGACTAGCTTCAAAAATATTTTTTGAAAACTTATCACTCTTAGGTAACATAATTAATATTCCATATGGTAGGCACATAACTGTGTGACCAATTATTGACCTAAAGAATCCTTCACTTGTCGCTTTAAGCGTTCCAAAAAATAAGAAGTTTAAAACAATTGCTAAGGTAATCCCTGTTATAACATCGGGGTTAATCATTGGTATATTAGAAGTTGCTTGAACATAAGTTCTAGAAGTTTTATTTTTGTGACGTCATAAAGCAAACACAGTTAATAATGAAATGGTGATTACTAAAACTGAAGTGGCAATACCAAGTAAAAATGAATTTAAAAATGCTAGTCCATGTGATTTTGAAAAAAGTTCTGAATAGGCTTCAAAAGAAAACTTATTTCAAGTTGTGACTGAAAATGTCCCTTTTGATGAAGGAGCATTAAAACTAAAAATAACTCCAAAAATTATTGGAATATATAAGAAAGCTAAGACAAAAAATACATATGAGTATTTGAAAAATGATTTCAGTCTATTCATAAGTACCCCCTTGTCTTTTCTTTGTTATTAAATATGGAATGCCATAAATAATTGCATAAATTGATAGCAGAACTGCAAGAGTAATAATAACTAATGTTGAAGAACTTGCTAAATCAAAAGGATTTGCGGTGTTGGCAAACTGATTAATTAAATTACCTATCAATTGTTTTTGTGAACCATTAGGTAATAACTTATCTGAAATAATGATTGAAGTTGCTGACATCATTAAAACAATTCCAAATCCACTAAGCATAGCCTTAGAACAATAAGGAAGAATTACTGTGAAAATAGTTTTGAATTTAGAATACCCTAAATCTTCAGAAGCTTCCAAGATATTATTAGGCATATCCTTTAAAACTTGATAAAGAGGCAAGACCATAAAAGGTAAATATAAATAAACCATTCCAAAAACCATAAAGAAATTGTTATTAAGCATATTTTCATCAAAAATCGCAGAAAATAAACCTCTAATTGCTAATGCTTTTGAAATTGTAAATATTGCTAAAGGACTTAAAATTAGCGTTAAACCTAAAATTTTAATAGTTTTGGATTTAGACCTTGAAACGATGTATGCATAAGGAAAACCTATTATTAAAGCAAAAAAACCAGCAAAAATTCCTGTGCCCAACGAACGAACAATAATAATTCAAGTAGAAGGTTTAAACGCTACTTCTCAGTTCTGTTCAGTACCTTGATTATTAAGAGGTTTAAAAGCATAAATAAAAACAAAAATTAGGGGCAAAACAATAAAAAGTATTGAAAAAATAATATATGGAACTAATAAAGAAATTTGTAATTTTGTAATTGGTACAGAAACCTTGCTATGTTTCTTTTTTTGAGCCAAGAATGATCTAAATTTCATTAGTTTGCTCCAACTCTTTTTCCATTGCTTCCATTTTTCTGTCTTTTTTCATTAAGTGAATTGAATCAACATCTCAATCCAAATATACTTCTTTATCAACATCATGTTTAGATGAAGTTTCAATGTGAATAATTTTACCATTTACATCAACATCATAGTTATAGTAACTTCCACCATATGTTGACTTAATAATTTTTCCAATCAATTTAGCTTTTGATTTTATTTGGGTAATCAATATGTCTTCAGGGCGTATTAGAACATCTAATTCTTCTTGTTCTTCAAATTCATTATGAATGGTGTCAAATGTTTTGCCCATAAATTTTACTTTGTTAGCTGTTAAATAAGTAGCTTCAAAAAAGTTTGAATCCCCAATGAAATTAGCTACTCATTTATTAATTGGGTAGTCATACAACTCTCTTGGTGTAGTAAATTGCTCCACTTTACCATCTCTAATAACAGCTATTCTATCGCTTAATTGCAAAGCTTCATTTCGGTCATGAGTGACAAAAATAAATGTTAATTTTAGTTTTTGTTGAATGTCACGTAAAAAGTTTTGCATCCTCTCTCTAATTTTGGCATCCAACGCACTTAATGGCTCATCTAGAAGCAATATTTCAGGTTCAATAACTAAAGACCTAGCTAAAGCTACTCGCTGCTTCATTCCACCTGATAAAAAATTTACATTCTTTTTTTCGTTTCCACTTAAACCAACCAAACTCATTATTTTTTGAACTTCGGCATCCATTTCTTCATTATTAATTCTTCTTGTTAAATAACGTTTTTCATATGCTTCAGTTTTTAGATCAACATAATTTTCTCAATATGAATATGTAAAATCCATATCGTCTATTCATTTTTGATATTTATCTTTTTTTCTTTGTGACAGTTGAGGATTATTTTTTAGTTCTTTTTCGTAAAGTTCAAATTCTTTGTCTAAGTTTTTCATCTTTTGAAGAGCATATTTTTTTCATTTTCTTTTTTGAACCTTTAATTTTGATTCAAAAGTTTTAGGAATATTATCTTTTCTAATACGTCTTAATCTAAGGCCATATTTAATATTGTTTTCAACATTTAAATGTGGAAAAAGCGCATAATCTTGAAAAATTGTAGACACATCACGTTTGTGAGGTGACAAATCTTTAATGTCTTTACCATGTAATTTAACTTCTCCACGAGTAACTCATTCAAATCCACCGATAATGCGTAAAATTGTAGTCTTTCCAGAACCAGAAGGACCAAGAAGAGTAATAAATTCACCTTTTTGAATACTTAGATTAACATTATCTAAAACAGTTTTATCTTCATATTCCTTAACAATGTCAACCAATTCAATAATAGGAGCATTCTCAATTTTTAATTTCTTTTTATCCATACTATTCTCCCTTTATTAATATCCATATTTCTTAATTTTTTGTTCTTTATTAACTCAATCATTATCAACTTTTACTTTTAAAAACAAATTAGTGGGTTGGTTAAATAACTCAGACATTTTTTTTCGAGCATTCATTGAAATGACTTTAATTTTAGATCCGCCTTTTCCTATAACAATTCCCTTCTGCGATTCACTTTTAACCAAAATTGTGGCATTAATGACAATAGGTTCTTCCTCAGATTCTTTGAAATCATCAATTACTATGGCAATTGAATGTGGAACTTCCTCATATAAATTTTCAATAGCTTGTTGCCTAATTATTTCTTTTGCCATAAACCTTAAACTAATATCTCCGATTTGGTCTTCCTCGTAAATAGTTTCAGATTCATAAGCATATTTTTTAATTTCTTCAATTAAGTCCTTATAGCTTTGTTTTAAGTTTTTACCCACGCCTAAAACTACTTGAAATCCTAGCTCTTTTAATTTGGCTGCCTTCTGGTCTAAAATTTGATGCTCTTTTATCAAATCTACTTTTGTAATAATGGCAATTTTATTTTGTATTTCTAGTTCCTTAATTTTGTTAATAATGAATTCATCGCCTCTGCCCAATTCTTCATCTGCAGGACTTAAAAATAAAACTACATCTGTGTTTTCAATAGCGTCATAACTTTTTTGGTTTAGTTTTTCAGATAACAATTGTTCTGGTTTATGTATTCCTGGAGTATCTATAAAAATGATTTGCGAATCATTGTCGTTGTATATTCCTCTAATATTGTCTCTTGTAGTTTGTGCTAGATTAGATACAATAGTTAATTCATAATCTAGTATTCCATTGATTAATGTACTTTTTCCTACATTAGGTCTACCAATTAAACTAACATAACAAACTTTCTTCATCTCACCACCTTTTTATTGTCTTTTTATTCCTAAAATATTCATTATATTATCAACATGTGCATTCATAGTAGAAGCTTCTTGTTCAGTCTGATGGTCATAACCAAATAAATGTGCAATGCCGTGTGCAAATATGTAACAAAACTCTCTTCTAATACTATGATTAAATTCTTTGGCTTGTTTTTTAATTTTTCAAGGGGATATTATTATTTGTCCTAAATAAATTTCATCTAAAAAACTAAGCTCATCTTGTGCATCCAATGGAAAACTTAAAATATCCGTAGTGTAGTTTTTATTTCGATATCTAAAATTTAATTTTTTCATCTTAAATTTGTTCACAAATAAAACATCCACTAATAGTTTTTTTTGCACTCCAAATTCTTTAGCTGAAGCGTCTAAAATATCTAAAAATTCCTTCATGAAATTAAAGGTCGAAAAACTGCTATTTTTGAAGGTAATTTTATTCATAAAGATAATTATAAATTAATCTATAAAAATTACCTTAAATTATTAAGGTTGGCAAATTGTAATTATTGGAGATTTTTTATCTATAAATCTCTGTGAATGGCTAGTTTCAATAATCAGTGCTTCATTTTGAAAATGAATTATTATTTCTCTTAGTTTTTTAAATAGCTTTCAAGATATAAATTCAAACGCTTCATCAAGTAAAATAATTTTATATTTTCGGATTATTAATGGCAAAACTTTTATGAGTTGCTTTTGACCAAGTGATAGTTTGTCTTCTGAATGATTTAAGTTGGAAAATATGCTTAAATTAAGAGTATTTAAAATTTCTTTAAATTTGGCATCATTTAATAAAATATCAACAATTTTTTTGTCTATATTTAAAAATAAGTAAGTATATAAGTCAACATTAGGAAAATTAAAACTATTGTCAATGTAAAATACATTACTTTCTAACCAATAATTGGAAATTTTATTCAAGCTTTCATTATTGAAAAATACTCTGTTTTTATATTGAATAAAATTACCCGCTAATGTTTTAATTAAGCTAGATTTTCCTGCTCCATTTTTGCCAACAATTTTGCAATTGTTTTCAATGTTTAAATTTAAGTTTTGAATTATTTCTTTGCTACCATAAGAAATTGTTAAATTTTTTATACCAATTTTGTTAATTGTTTTATCAATAATATTTGAACAAATTATGTCGTTTTGGGGAGCATTTAAAATGAAACAAATTTTTGATTTAAAAATTTCATTAATTGACTTATTTGTTAAAAAACCTTGAACTAAAACAATTGGATTATTTATCAGTCCTTGAACACTAATAATGAAAAACAAATGTGAAATCGGTTCTTTTGAATATTGGATAAAAAAATAAATTATTATAAAGTTAGTAATCAAAACAAAAACGGAATTTAGTAGCTTTTTAAAAGATAAAAATTTGTCCATTTTTTTATGAAAATTATTATTTACTAATAAGCAATTATTAAAGTTCATTATTCTTTCTTGATTCCAAATGTAAGAATCATAATTACTTTGATTATTTGCAAGAAAAGAAATATCATTAATTTCTTCAATAGTGTTTTTTAAAATTAGTTGGTTTAATTGTTTTATTTTGAAATCAATAATAACTGAAATTAAAATTCTAACTAAACAAAATAAAAAGATAAACAAAATTGTTGTTTGGTCAATAGATAAAAATAACGAACAAGCAAGACTTAAAGAGACAACAAAATTAGATAATAAAAAATATTTATTTGCTAAGAAACCACTCATTATCTCAATAAGATTATATCTAATTAAAACTTCATTTCTATTTATTTTTCTAAGTTGAGATTGGTCTATTTTGTTTAGTTTATTTGAAAATTCTTGTTTTATATTTTTTTGAAACAAGTTTTTAATTTTTGAAATACATAGATCGTTAATTCAAGTTAACAAAATAGTAACTATAGAAATTCAAACAAACAAAATAATATTTTGCGTTGCAAAATTTAAATTTTTAATTTCAATATAACTAAAAATTGCTTTGTTTATAAAAGAAAGACAGTAGTGCAATAATGGTAGAGCACAACCAATTATAAGGCTCAAAATTACTAAACTAGGTTTAGTTAGAAAAGTTATTTTATCTTTGGTGATTAATTTTGAATTTATTGGTTTATCATTTGCTTTTGAAGATAGTAAAATAATTCCCGTAAACATAAGCTTAAAATTTTCAAGTTGCATGATTCTTCTGCCATTTACTGAATCATTTATTATTATTTGATTTTTAGTAATTTCCTCTATGCAAATGTAATGTAATAATCCATTTATTTCAATCATAGTAATAATAGGAAATTTAAAACTATTGTCTAGAAATTCATTTCAAGAAGCTTTATATGCTTCAATGTTAATTTTTGCTTCTTTTGCTAAATCAATAAAACTAGATATTGAAATACCGTCTCTATCATAATTAGCTAAATATTTTAGTTCATTTATATTTAGCCATTTTTTATAATAAAAATGATGTAATCCTTGAATTACAAAAATACCACAATCCTTAACATCTTCTTGCTTCCTTATTTTCATATTGTCATTGTTACATTACCTAGGCATTTTTTGTTCTAAATTAATAAAACTTTAAGAAACATATAATAAAAAGCCCTAAGAATATGTTTTTTGTATACAATTTTTATTATGAAAATAACTAACAAAAAAAAGCACCTTTTTTTGCTTAATGCTATTATTACTGGCGCAGCACTTGTAATACCAGCTGTTGCTGTTGTTTCTTGTGCACATGCAAAACCTTATATTTCACTTTCGGAAGACGATGAATATACAACGGTTATTGATAATGTTAGAGTAGCAAAAGGTAGCGCAAAAGATTTTTATGATTTAAACACAACTAGACTTTTTAATCCGATAAGTGGTGAAGATAAATTTTATAAGCTTTACTTACCTGATGGTAGTAGACTAAATAATAGGCATGATACTAATCATAAATTTCAGTTGAAAGAATCATTTAAATTTTTAAAATTAGATAATTTAACTGGCGCTTACAGTTATCGAGTTTTTTCATTTAAATATGATGATTTAGTTGAAAATATACCTGGAGTTGCAACTAAATCTAAATATACTAAACATAAAAATAATACTAAAGCTGTTTATATTGTTTTATATTGGGTTGATAAAACAAAAGAAGCTGCTCCAAATTGGAAAGAAAAAATACTTGAACCTTCAAAAACGTTTTTTCCAGAAGCTGCTGGTCCAGAAAGATTAGAAGAGGCGCCGTGAGCTTTTAAAAAAGGTATTATTGAAACTAATCGAAGGGGCTTTTGAGAATTTGTTACAGAACCATTAGTGGTTCTTTTTGAGGAGGAATAATATAATGAAAACTATAAGAACTAGATATGCACCTAGTCCAACGGGTTTTTTACATATTGGTGGTGCTAGAACTGCGTTATTTAATTATTTATTTGCAAAGCACTATGGTGGTCAATTTATTTTTAGATTAGAAGACACTGATGTAGCACGTAATGTTGAAGGTGGAGAAGCAAGTCAATTAGAAAATTTAAAATGATTGGGCATTATTCCCGATGAAAGTCCCTTAACACCAAATAAAAAATATGGAAAATATCGCCAATCAGAAAAACTTAAGGTTTATCAAGATTTTGCTAATAAATTAATTGATAAGGACTGTGCTTATAAGGCTTATGATACTTCAGAAGAATTAGAACAACAACGTAAAGAACAAGAAGAGGCTAAAATTGCTTCTTTCAGATACGACCCAAACTGATTACAAATATCTGAAGAAGAAAAACAACGTCGTGATAAAGAACATCAATATTCAATTAGACTAAAACTTAAAAAAAATACTATTTATGAATGACAAGATATTGTAAGAGGAAAAATTGAAGTTAACAGTAATGATATTGGCGATTTTGTAATCGTTAAAAGTGATGGATATCCTACATATAATTTTGCAGTTGTAGTTGATGACCACCAAATGGACATCAGTCATGTACTTAGAGGCGAAGAACATATAACTAACACTCCAAAGCAATTGGCAATCTATGAAGCTTTAAATTGAAACCCTCCTGCTTTTGGACATATGACAATTATTACTAATATGGAAGGTAAGAAGCTGTCTAAAAGAGATAAGACTCTTAAACAATTTATTGAAGATTATCGTAATGAGGGCTACCACCATCATGCAATATTTAACTTTCTAGCCTTATTAGGTTGAACTTCGGGTGATAATAATGAAATTATGTCACATGAAGAATTAATAGAAAAATTTAATCCCGAACGACTTTCTAAATCTCCTTCTAAATTCGACATCGTAAAAATGGAATGATTTTCAAAACAATATATGAAACAGATGGACAATAGTGTAATAATGTCTCAAATAGAATCTCCTTTTGATGAAGAATGAAACAATTTATTTATTGAAACATACAAACAATCAGCACCAACAATTCAAAGCATTCAAGAATCTCTTTCAATTTATAAAAACCCTAAGAAGAGTACCGATTTGAAAATTGGTAATATGAATGTTGTAACCAAGTTTTATAGCCATTTAAAAAATAATGAATTTAGTGTAGAAAAAATTCAGCATTGCATTGATTTAGTTAAGAGTGAACTAAATCTAAAAGGTAAAGAATTATTTATGCCGATAAGAATTGTGACAACCTATGAAGAGCATGGTCCGGAGCTAGCTAAAGCAATTTTTCTTTTTGGTAAAGATGTTGTTTTTGAAAGATTAGAAAAGTGAAACTAAAATATATATTAGAATCAGAAATTGATGGTACTAAAAACACTGTTGTAGAAACAGAATATGTGGATTATTTTGAGGATACTGAAGATAAATTCATAAAAATTGAATTCACCGACCCTAATTTACAAAATTGTAAACTACTAGCTTCATTGAATGAAATAAAAGTATCATATGCAAAACAAAGTCTGCATATGATTAAAAACACATATATTTCTAATGAATTTAAGCTTTCTGAAAACCAATCTTTTTTTATGGATGCTTATTTATTAAATGTTAGTATTGATGCTACTGAAATTAGTTTTAATTATGATTTTTTGCAAAATAAAAACATTATTGTTCGAAACACAGCAAGGTTTATTATCAAAAAATAATTTTTAAGGTCTGGCTTAGCCAGATTTTTGTTACTAGAAGTGCCAAATATAATGTATCATTATATTTATGTTTAAATGAGAGTGTGTTTGAATTAATTTTATTATTTTAATTATTGGATACTTTATTGGTTCAATTAATATTAGTATTATTCTTTCGAAAACAAAAAATAAAGACATTAGACAAGAAGGCTCTAAAAATGCAGGCGCTACTAATGCTTTAAGAGTGTTTGGTTTTAAATTTGCAGCTTTAGTATTTGCATTTGATTTATTAAAATCTTTTATACCAACTCTAATTGTTTTTATAGTGAAAGTTACTACAAAAAATAGTTATATTATTCCTTTATTTGCAGGACTTGGAGCTTTTATAGGTCATATTATTCCTCTATATTTTAAATTTAAAGGTGGTAAGGGAGTCGCTTCATTTTTTGGACTAGTCTTAGCTTTTGATTTTCCTACTTTTTTATGATTAGTTTTAATTTATTTAATTTTTGTTTTAACAATTAAATATATTTCATTATGCTCTGTAATTGCAACTATCATTTTTGCTTTTATTAGTTTTATTCCTCAATATTATGGCACTTGATTATTAGCTTTTATGAACAAAGACATTCCACTATGGTCACATAGTTATATTTTAGTTTTTGCTTCTATTATTATTTTACTTAAACATATTCCTAACTACATTCGAATATCTATTTATCAAGAAAAGAAACTTGAAATATTCAAAAAATGCTCTGAATAATATATTTTTAGCAATTAAATGACGAAAGTGCTAATTTAGTGCTAAAATATATTTGTTAATGTGGAGGATAAATGCAAAATAATAAAGATAATGTCCTAAAAGGCAGGCATTTAGAGATTTTCAAAATGATTGTTGAAATGTATTTTGAAACAGGAGAACCAGTTGGTTCTAAGAAATTAGTTGAATTAAGGAACTTAAAAATTTCTTCAGCTACTATTAGAAATATAATGTCAGATCTAGAAAAAATTGATTTTTTAGAAAAGCCACACATTTCTGGTGGGCGTATACCTTCAACTAAGGGTTTGGAATACTACACTTTAAATATTGCCTATGATCCACAAAAATTTTGAAACAAAAAACTAGAAGACCTATTAGCTAAAAGGCGCCTAAGTATTGATACTACATTAGATGAAGCCGCTAACTTAATTGGTAAAATGGCTCATTTTACTGTTGTGGCTTCTTCAAACAATCAAGATGAAAAACTAAGAAGTATTCAGCTGATACCTCTTAATGATTTATCAGCAGTTATTGTTATTGTTACAAGCAGTGGTAATGTTCAAAATAAAATTTTCAATTTTGAAAAAGATATTGAACTAAATGACTTACGAATTGCAATTCGTTTACTAAAAGAAAGATTAATAGATACACCCCTAATTGAACTAGCTTCCAAAACTCAAGCACTTTTACCATTGTTCAAAGAACGCATTAGTAACTATGAATTAATCATTCAAAAATTTATTAAAACTATATTTACTTTTGAAGAAAAAATCGAAAATAAAACATACAACAAAAATGCTATAATTCTATCTAAAAACATTTCACGGGATGAAATAGTTAAGGTATTAGATTTTATTGAACACCAATCAGTTTGGGAAACGATTGAAAACAACATTGATGAAGACAACAATATTAAACTTGATTATTCGAGACCTAATTTAAATATTATTAGTAAAAAAATTAATTTTGAAAATGATAAAAATATAAAAGAAATATCAATTGTTGGACCTAAATATATTGATATCGAAGAGGGTTTAGAAGCTATTACAGTATTGGAAAAGTTAGTTGAAAAAGGATGTAAATAATGTGAAAATTTAATAAATATGATGTCATAAAACTTTCATTAATAACTTCAAAGAAAACAAAAAAAGAACCTCAAGAAATAGTTAATGAATACTCTTACATATGAGAATTTGATGAGTTAGAACCTTTAGTACTAAATATTATAAATAAAGGTAAATTAACTAAAGATAATGAACTAACATATGCTCAAAAAAATGAAAAATATATACTAAAGCTAAATTCAATTAATCAATTAGATGAACAAAATAAGAGATTGGTTGACAATATAGAAGGTCTAAAAAACAATCTTAAAACCTTGAGTAATGAATTAAAAGTATCTAAAGAAACTATAAATTCATTACAACTTAAAAATGAAGAATTAAGCCGGAAAAATGTAGAAGAGACACTCAAATTTAAACAAGAAGTTTTAAATATTCAAGCTAAGGCTCAAGAAATGGTTAGTGAGCACAAAAAGAAAACTACTGAGCACCAAGAAGAACAAATTAATGAGATTAAAAAATATGCCTTGCAATCTTTTATTGAAGATTTAATTATGCCCTTGAACAATTTTGAATTAGCTATATTAGCAGCTAAGAAAAACGACAATCCAGTTTTAAAAAATTTTATTGTTGGTTTTGAAATGTTATTTAGTCAAATTGAAAACAAATTGTTTGATATAGGACTAGCAAAAATAGAACCTAAAGTTGGGGAAATATTTAATGCTGATTTTCACCAGGTATATGAAGTGGTGACTTCAGATATGGAAAAAGACACAATTTTAGAAGTAAAAAATATAGGCTATAAATTAAATGACCGCGTTATTAAACCTGCTTTAGTAATACTTTCTAAATAGTTCGTATTTTTTTCCTAAAATGAAAGATTTAATAATAAATTTGCAATAAAATTCAAACATAGAAAAGAGATAAAATGAAATTACCATTTATACCAATAAAAAAACAAATTGTTTTACCACATGACTTTGATAATATCAGAGTTGGTAAACCTAATTCAATTATGGCTATGGAAGTTGCAATGGCAGCAACTTCTAATAAAAGAAAAATTGCTTTTACATTCATTAAAGAAAAACACTTTAATGATGATACAATAAATGATTCTTCACAATTGGAAGAATATGGGGTAATTGCTGTAATACAAAAAACATCTTCAGAATCAGGTGTTTATAAGCTTACATTTGACACCAAAGAACCAATTAAAATTAAGAAATTAGTTCTTAAAAATGAAAAAGAAGAATTTAGCGACAATAATCCTTATTTATATTTAGAATATGAACCGGTTAAGAAACAAAAAGAATTTAATATCGAAAGTTTCAAAAAATCATTAGACCTTTTAAAACTTAAGACAATCGAACACAAAGAAAGTGCTAAAGGCAAGGGCTTTGGTATTATAATGCCAGAAAAGCCTACCGAAATTAATTTTAAAAACTTTGAACAACTTGGATATATTTTTGAAGATTATAATAATGAAGATTTTGCACAAATGGCAGATATTCATATTTGAGATGTCATTCAAAAAAATAGAAAGCTTTATACTAAAGAAGAACTACTAAGTTTATTTCCATTATCTGGTGAAGAAATTATTAATGGTCTAGCCAAAATAATGTCACTAAGAATAACATCTAACCAAGTTGATATGGAACTTAATAAGAAACTAAATGAGGAAATGGAAAATTCTCAAAGAGATTTCTTACTAAGAGAGAAAATGAAGCATCTAAGAAGTATGCTAAGTGATGAAAAGGGTGAAAATGCTGATGCTTTAGAAAATGACCCTGAACAAAGCAAGAGATATCCTAAATATGTTTTAGAAGCACTTAGAGTAGAACAAGCAAGATTAGCGGGCATGATGGCTTCAAGTCCAGAAGCTAATGTTTCTAAAACCTTTATTGAATTGATTTTAAAATTACCTTGAAGAAAAGTGAGCAAGGAACTTATAGACATCAATTACGTAAGAGAAATACTAGATAAACATCACTTCGGTCTAGAAAAACCAAAAGAAAGAATTTTAGAATTTATTTCAGTTTTAACACATACTAAAGCTCAAAACCCTGAAAATGAATATAGTCCTATTAAGGGCGATGATGAGCACTTTATTGACAATAAACTTTTTGTAAATAAAACTGGCGACACATTTAACAATCCTGTTAATAATATTCCTATTTTAACATTAATAGGTCCTCCAGGTACTGGTAAAACCACACTGGCTAAATCAATTGCTGAAGCTCTAAAAAGAAAATTTATTAAAGTTTCTTTAGGTGGTGTAAAAGATGAAAGTGAAATAAGGGGACATAGAAGAACTTATGTTGGTGCTATGCCAGGAAAAATTATTTCAGCTATTAAAAAAGCAGGTGTATCTAACCCTGTTATCTTGTTGGATGAAATAGATAAAATGTCTTCGGATTTTAGAGGAGATCCAACTAGCGCAATGCTTGAAGTTTTAGATCCAGAACAAAATGCTAATTTCCAAGATCATTATTTAGATTTAGAATATGATTTATCTAAGGTTCTATTTATAGCTACAGCCAATAGTTATGATTCAATTCCTGCCCCTTTAATAGATCGTGTGGAATTACTAGAATTATCAACATATACAACACGTGAAAAATTAGAAATAGCTAAAAGCCATTTAATGCCAAAAGTTATATCACAAAATGCCTTAAAACCAGAGCAAATCAAATTATCAGACAGTGTTTTAGAATTTATAATTCGTTCATACACAAGAGAAAGTGGAGTGCGTGAATTAAAAAGAATTCTTGATAATATTGCTCGTAAAATTGTTGTTAAAATTCTTGACAAGGAAGTTAAAAATAGTTTTGAAGTTACCAAGGAAATTGCAATTGAATTTTTAGGTCCAATTAAATTTGAAGATGATGAAAATGAAAATAAGGACCAAGTTGGTGTAGTTAATGGTTTAGCATATACTAGTTTTGGTGGTTCAACATTAGCAATTGAAGTAACTAAATTCCCGGGAAAAGAAGGTTTAAAGCTTACAGGGCATCTTAAAGATGTTATGAAAGAATCTGCTCAAATTGCATTAGCTTATGTAAGAGCTAATGCCACTAAGTTTGGAATTGATTTTGATTTTGAAAATAATGCAATTCATATTCACGTTCCTGCAGGTGCGATTCCAAAGGATGGTCCTTCAGCAGGTGTAACATTTACTACTTCTATTATAAGTGCACTTTCAAATAAAAAAGTCCCAGCTAATATTGGTATGACGGGAGAGATTACACTAAGAGGTAAAGTGTTGCCTATCGGTGGTTTAAAAGAAAAATCATTAGCAGCTTGTCAATATGGAATTAAAAAGATTTTTATTCCATTTGAAAATAAAAAGAACCTAATTGATGTTCCTGAAGAAGTTAAAAAAGAGGTTACTTTTGTACCTGTTAAATATTATGAAGAAATATTTAATGAAATTTTTAGAAAATAATAGACAAAAAAATACTCGTGCTTGCGAGTATTTTTTAGATCTTAATTATTTCAAATTAACTAAGTGTTTTAAGGTTCTTATATATTGATGTACAAATGATGCTTCGTTATCATATCAAGCATATAGTTTATATAATTTTTTGCCATCTACTTCTAAAACTTGTGTTAGTAATGAATCAAAAATTGAACCAGCGCTAGAACCGATTATATCACTTGAAACAATTGGTTCATCTGTATATACTAAAGACTCTGAAGCATTATCTTTTATTGCTTTGTTAATTTCTTGTGCTGTAGTATCTTTTTTTAGTTCAATTGTTAAATCAATAATTGAACCTGTAATTGTAGGTACTCTTAGAGCTATACCATTAAGTTTACCATTTAGACTTGGAATTACTTTACCAATTGATTTAGCAGCACCCGTTGTAGTAGGTATCATATTTGAAGCTGCTGCTCTTGCTCTTCTTAAATCAGAGTGCGGTGCATCTTGTAATCTTTGATCTGCTGTGTAAGCATGAATTGTAGTCATATATCCTTTAACAATTCCAAATTTGTTTTCCATTACATTTAAAACAGGTGCTAGACAGTTTGTTGTACATGAAGCTCCTGAGACAATTACATCATCTTTTGTTAAAATGTTTTCATTAACTGAATATACAATTGTTTTAACTTCAGGACTTTTTGAAGGTGCGGTAATTAAAACTTTTTTAGCTCCTGCTTTAATATGTAGACCTGCTAATTCTGTTGTTAAAAATCTACCAGTTCCTTCAACAACCACATCAACTTCTAAAGATTGTCAAGGTAAATTAGATGGATCTTTTTCACTAAATATAGGAAACTCTTTTCCATCAACTAATATTGCATTATCTTTACTTGTAACTTTAGGTGCAAAAACACCATGAGCTGTGTCATATTTTAGTAAGTGTGCTAATGTTTTAGCATCCGTTAAATCGTTTATTCCAACAATTTCAATATTTTTGTCATCTCATATTTGTCTAAAAATAAGACGACCTATTCTTCCAAAACCATTAATAGCTATTTTTGCTTTCATATTTTCTCCATTGTAAAATTAATTTTTTTATTAATTTCTTAGTTTAAATAATACATAAATTATACACCTAAAACGCTAAAAATAAGGCTTTAGAGCACCTAAGCATAAATAAAAAGATGCATAGTTTGTTTTGCATCTTTCGTGATTAAATTATAAGCCTAATTCTTCATCTGTAGGGATGTCTAGGTTTGAACCAACATATGAGAATATATCAGGACTTTGTTTAATATATTTACCTTCTAAAATTCTTATAACACTTTCAACTGTTTCTTCTAAAGGAACATATGAACCTGGAGCTTTTGTAAATTGTTCAGTCATAAAGAAGTTTTGAGTAAAGAAGTTTTCAAGTTGTAATGCTTTTTTAACAGTGATTTTACTGTCAGCATCCAATTCATCAAAACCAAGAATTAAAATAACATCTTCTAAGTTTTTGTATGCATTTAAAACTTTTTTAGCTTCAATTATGGCATTGAAATGTCTTTTACCGATTATGTTTTCGTCAACAGAGTTAGATGAACTAGCAAGTGGATCAAAAGCAGGGAATAAGTTTTTAGCTGTTTGTGCTCTTGAAAGAACTAGGTTTCCATCTAAGTGGTTGAATATTGCTACAGCTGATGGATCACTCAAGTCATCCATAGGTAAGAATATTGTTTGGAAAGAAGTAATTGAACCATTTTCGTTTTTAAACATACGGTCTTCAACTTTGGCAACGTCGCTTTCTAGAGTTGATTGGTAACCACCAATAGAAGGTCTTTTACCTAATGAAGCACTAACTTCGTTTTCAGCTTGTACAAAACGGTACATGTTATCAATGAATAATAAAACGTCTTCTCTTTCAGTGTCTCTTAAGTATTCAGCTGCAGTTACACCAATTGGAACTATAGACATACGAGCACCTGGAGATTCGTTCATTTTTGAAATATACATTACTGAGTTTTTCATTAAATCTGAATCTTTTAGCTCATTAAATAATTCAATAGCTTCACGTGAACGTTCACCTGAACCAATGAAAATATTTGATGTTTTTTCATTTTTACGATTAACGTTAAAAATGATTTCTTTCATTAAAACAGTTTTACCAACTCCAGCACCTCCAAAGATACCTAGTTTGTATCCTTTAATAATAGGAATAAAGAAGTCAATAGCCTTAATACCTGTTTCAACAATTTCTAATTTGTCATCTAAGAATTTTGTTGTATTAATTGTTGAGTTCATCTCAACTTTTTTAATATTTGCCCCTCTAACAGGTAATTGAGGTTCACCTCAGAAGTTATAAATATTATTTTTTGAACTACGTCCTACAGGAACCATAAAACTTTGTTCTGTACTTTTTACTTCATCATCAATATTAATGTCTTTACTTGTGTTAATTACAATAGCTCTAACAGTAGTGCTATCAATAATTCTTTTTACTAATAAGAAGCTTGTGCCATTATGTAAGGTTAATAGTTGGTCAACTTTTGGTAAGTTACCTTTTTTGAATTCTATTTCAACAATATCTGCTCAAAATTTACTAATTGTTCCAGTCATTATTTATCTCCTAAAGTTTTTGCTAATTCTTCTAAATAAGAATCTTCAAAATTAACATATTTGTGATCAAGTTTAATTACTCATCCTAAATTAACATAATTTGAATATTGTTGAAGTGCATATGCAAAATATCCACGCATAATGTTGTCATCATAATCTGCTGTATCTCTAATAGTTTCAAATGCTTTATGCGCTTCTTCATTAGTATCAATTAGAACATTTAAAAATTCCAATGCTTTTTGTTCGTCCTTAATTCCACTTAAAATATTTCATGAAATTAGTTTTGACATTAATAATAAAAATCTTTGTGAATAAAGAGAAAAACCTCTTTGTAAGAACATTTTATCAATCATCTTACCTTTGTATAGCAATTGTGTAGTTTCTTCATTAAAGTCATAGTCTAACATTGCTAATTTTAAGTGCTGTTTATATTTACGGTATGTTTTACCAATATCTGCAGCAACTTTTGTCATTGTTCTACTTTGAACCATTGAACCAGTTCTTGAAACTGATAAATCAATATCAATAGCAGGTAAATTACCAGCTGAAAATAGTTCAGAACTTGTAACAATTTGACCGTCAGTAATTGAAATTGTATTTGAAGAAATTAAACTTGTAATATCTCCGTCAATTGTTTGAACAATTGGTAATGCAGTAATAGTTTTGTGATGTTCGAATGAACCCGCTCTTTCAAGTAATGATGAGTGAGCAAAGAACATATTTCCAGGCATAGCTTCTTTACCAACAGGTTTGTTTGTTAATAAAGCAATTTCTCTAAATATGTTTGCGTGTTTTGTTAAGTCATCAAATATTATTAAAACGTCTTCATCTTTAGATATATTTTCGGCATGTGCCATACCAATATATGGTGACAAGTATTGTTCGTAAACGTTTGTACCTGGTGCATATAAAATAATAGTATTTTTTAGTGCTCCATGTTCTTCTAGAACTTTGTAAACTCTTGATACTGATTCTCTTTTTTGTCCAATAGCAACATAAACAGATTTAATACCGTTTTTACTTGCATTAATTATTGAATTAAGTGCAATGTGAGTTTTACCAGTTTGTCTATCACCAATGATTAATTCACGTTGACCTTTTCCAACTGGGATTAATAAGTCAACAATTGTGATACCTGTATAAAGTTGTTCGTTTAATGTTTTAACAGACATTAAATGGCTAGCAGTCTTAAATATTGGACTTGAAGGTAAGTCTTCAGATAAATTAACTTCCATTCTTTGTGGTAAAACAATATCACCATAGATGTTAATAATTTTTCCGTAGTATTGTGAAGATGTGCGAACATCTGTTTTTGATTTAACTAAAACAACTTCATCACCAATTTTTGAGCTTCTGGCATTAGATAATAAGAAAGCTGAGTCTTTAGTAGCACTAATTAATAAGAATTTAACTTGAGGATCCTTAGCTAAAACAAACATTTGTTTTTGTTCATAAGCAAAATCTCCTTCAACTTTAACAATGTAATCAAAAATAGATACTACTTGAGGGTTTGAAGATTTGGTTGTTCTTTTTGTCTTAACAGTTTTTTCAGCAACAGTTGATTTTGTAGCCCTGGTTTCTGTTTTTTTAGCCTTAATCACTTTAGCAGCCTTAGTTGCTTTAGTGGTTTTGGTTTTCTTTTCTTTAGTTTCTTCTTCTGAACCAATACCCTTTAATTTCACATATAAGGCAGGCTTAATAACTTCTTTCTTAACTGTAGTAATTGGTTTTTTAGCACCAATTGCATATTTTCTTGTTGTTGTAGTTTGAACAACTTCTTCAGAAATAATTTTCTTTTCTTTTTCTTTAGGCATTTTTCTTCCTTTCATTAATTAATTCCTAAAACAAATAATGTTATACCTGATGCTAATAGAGCAAGCGATATAGCTAAAATTACTATATAAATTATTAATACTTTACGTTTTTTATTTGTTTTTAATTTTGCTAGCATTGATATTAATGAGATTAAGGTACTTAGTGCTCCTATAGCCATTAATACTGAACCTAATATTTTTCTTAAGTTACTTTGAGCAAAATTACTATCTTTAATTACTTTGTTAGCTGCAGCGTTTGCATCAAGAAATTTTTTGTTTTCTTTTTTGTCTGTATCATCAGCTTTTTTAATTGTTGCAAGATCTCTTAACACATTAAATTCGTGTTTGATTTCTTTAACTAAACTTAAATATCTGTTATATCAAGCATCTACACTAATTGGGTTTTTTTCAACTGATTCACCTCTAAGTTTTAGTAAATCTCTTTTAACTTTTTCAAATAAGTTTTCTAGTGTTCTTGATTTAAGTTTATTTGATTTGAAATTATTTTCAATAATCGCTCTATTTTTAAATATTGAATCTTTGAATTGGTCTAAAACTTTTTCATAAGCTTTAGTAACTGAATCTCAGTAACGGTGTGATTCTTCAACTTTTTTGTCACCCACTTTGTAATTTAGATTTACAACAGAGTTAAGCAAGCTTAATATAAATAAATCTTTTATGTTATCTTTTGCCTTTTGAATAACACTGTCAGTTGAAGCACTATTCAATTCTGCTCTTAGATTTTTACGATCTAATTGTCAAGTGTTTCTAAAATCTACACCTTCTTTGTCAGAATTAATTAATTTACCAGCAATTTCAACCATTGTAAATACTGTTTCTTGAAGGTTGTCATTACCTAAATGGTCATAATCAATTTTTTCATCTAAATCTAATGAAACAAAGAACTTTTTAAATACTCTTTGAATTTCTTCGATTTGGTTTTCTAAAATCAGTCTATCTTTTGCATAATCATCCGCTGAATTTAGTTCTACAATTGTGTTATAAAATCTTTTTTTCTTAGTTTTAACACTATCAGAAATTTTGATTTTAGCACTTAGTGCTCCGGAACTGTCTTTTAATTCCTCAATTTCATATATGTATCGAGTATTAACAGGGTTATTAAATATAAATAATTTATTTGCATCTGCCAATTTACCTTCTGATTTTAATTTATTAAATTGTGCAATTAATTCAGCTACACTAAGTTTTAAGTTCGCTGATCTTACTAATGGAGCCAATGGTGGCAATGCGTCAATATCATCTCTTTCAATAGGTTTTGGTTTATCGCCAGGAACTAAAGGAATATGTTCTGGTTTTTCAGGATCTTCATCTTCCTCTTGAACAAATTCTGTTTCTTTACTGTGTGTTATATCAAATTCATTAAATCTTGGAGTTAATGTTTTTTTGAAATGATCTTCTCAAGTAGTGAAACCTTCAGGTAATTTTCATTCAGCTTTAATTTCGGTTTCAATTTTTTGAGTTGCAGGATTTCATTTAAGTGAAATTTTTCATTCATACTTAGGTACATCAGCCTGTTGATAAATCATATTATTAAAATTTTCAACTAAACTATCGGTATATTTTTTTAATGAAAGATTAAATTCTGCTTCTGTTAAAGTGTTTTTAATTACTTTAATTTTTTCGATTTGGACTTTATCATCATGTTTTTTAAGTTCGGCTTCATAAGCAGCAAGTCTACTTACACCGATCTTAACGTTTTCATACACTCTACCTTTATAAGTCAGTTTAATAACTTGTAAATCTTTATCTTGTGAAATTACAAATGGCAATTCGGTGTGAACCCCATATTTTGAAGGATTAGTTATAATGTCATTTTTATTAGTTTTATAGAAGTTTGTAATTTTTTCAAAATAGAAATATCTGGCTTGAACTTCACTAGCATTACTTGGGTCAAGTGTCGCTAAAGCTTTTTTAGCTTCTTCAAGTTTGGTTTCTAAAAATTTAATCGCATTTTCTACAGCTTTCTCAACCGCTTTCTTTGTTTCTTCTTTAGCTTTAGCTAAGTAAGTGTCAAATTTTGGGTCAACTTCTTTTGGTTTAGCACTAACTAATGAAATTGTTGGCGCAATAATAACTGAAGCACTTGAAAGTGATAAAAATAATTTTAGTTTTTTAGACATTATCTTCACTCCCTTTCTGCTTTTTGTAATTTAAGTAAAACAATCATTTTTTGTGCATATTGTTCTTTTTTTAGTTTATTTAATCAAGCAAATTGATTAAAGTCCAGTCCAAAGTTTTGTTTTGCACCAAAATATTCAATTTCTTTAGTAACAGCTTTAAGAATTTCAGCAGATTTTGGTTTTTTAACATCCATAGTTACATAACGATTGAATTTTGAAAATGTATTAATTTCAATTTTATCTTCATCAACAAAAATACTTGCGTTGGTTAAAAACATAAATCAAGTTTCGTCATTAACCAAATCAACAATTTTAATAATAGTGTTAGGATAACTAGCTATTGATTCATTATCAATTAATTCTCATAAGTTTTCGCTATTCAAATTAATGTAAATTAAGCCCTTTTTTAAAATAAATGGTTTATCAGCTAAAAAGTTAATTTGAATATCGAAGCTTTTTTCACTATATTTGCTCATCACTGTCTCCTATATCATCTAAATCTGTTGACATTTTTCTTGTTAACATAACAATTTCTTCAATTTGATTTTCTTGTTTTATTAATCTTAATTTTTTCTTTAGCTTTGTAATTGAGTCATCTAATTTGTTGATTGATTTATTTGCTATTACTAAACCTGTTTTAGCATTATAAAACGAAGATTCAATTATTAATGAGTGAATTGAGTTTTCTAAAAATATGTTAATTTGAGCATCGATAAATTCTTCAATGTTAGGATAAATCTTAAACTTAGTTAAATCTACCACGTTTTTAGATTCATCAATATTTGCTAATCTTGTTAAATTAAATTGTTGAATTGGAAGAATTTGAAATGGTTCGTTGTAACTCTTATTAGTATTAATTACAAAAAATACTTTTGTGTAATTAGATTCTACATATAAAGCTCTAATAACTTGAACTAGTTTAGAAGCAAATTTTAAATTTGCATCTTCGTTTTTAAATCCGAACAAAATATTAAATTTATTTTTCTTACAGAATTCTGCGGCTTGTTCACCGATAGTAATAAAGTCCACTTTAATTTTGTTTGTCATTTCTAGAATTTTTTCTTCATATCTAGAATATGAGTCTGTTGAATATTTTTGTTCTTCAGTTAAATAAATCCAGATTTGTCTTTCTTTATTAAAAGGTTTTACTTTACGTTTTTTAGTGTGGATGTTTCCGTCTAAAAATTTAAGTTCCGATCCAATAACAGAATCATTTAAATCATATTTTTGATTTAAAGAAGTAATAAGTTTCTTGTTTAACACTGCATCATTAATATAGAAACGTAATTGCTTTGTCATTTTCATAATTGAAATCAAAAGCACACTTCGGTCATTATTAACTTTCATTCTAATATGTTTAAGGTTAGATAGTTTTTTTTCTAAAGTTTTTAAATACATAAAATACCTCGCTTTTATTTAGTCTCTGTTAATGGAACAACAATATTTTCGCTAAATAAAAGTTTAATTTCATTTGTATTAGGCGAAATGTAAATTAATATTTCAGGAATTATTTCAACATAGTGTCCAGCGTTTAATGCTTTAGCAATTTCTTCATTTAAATCTAATAAGAATTGATTATATGTATCACTTTTAGTTGAGTCTTTAAAATTAACTGCTTCAGTATTTGATGATTCAACATTTGAAATCATAGGTACCATAACAGTTTGACTAAACTTAAGATTTAAATTGAAAGTCACAACAAATTTTTCAAAAACGATGTCATATTTTTTATTCATTGCTTCATTTAATAAATCTAAAAATCTTAAATATAGTTCACTTTGGAAACCTAAATTGTTTTTAAATAATGCTGAAGTAACTAATTGGTTATATGTTGTTAAATTTTCTTTTGTTTTAGCTTCCTTATATTCTGCATAAACATCAAATAATTCTTGACTTATTTTTTTATTCTTTTTCATCTATGATCACCCCCTCTTCAATTTCAGAAAATCTCATGTTCTTTTTAACCTTATTTTTAAAGAATGTAATTTTATTAGCAACTAGCAATAGTCAAATTGTTGAACCTAATAGAAATAGAATTCATACTGCTGAAGCTATTAATGTAAAGAACTGTGTAAATTCTAAACTTGAATTTATAATTTGGAAAGTCTTATTATTGTTTGCTAGCATAATGTGGTTTATATTGAAAACTACAATTGCTAAAACAATAACAATAATGCCAAACTTTAGAAAACTCGAAAGTACTAAGTTGTAGTTTAAAGTTTTAAAGAAATATGAAGCAATAATTACAAATGATGATACCGATACAAAGAATAGATTTATTAAATTAACAAAATCATTATTCTTACTCATAGTTGTCACTAATAATAAAGAACCTCATAATATTGCTTGCGCAAAAGTTAGATTTACAGTGTTAATAATATGACTATTAGATTTTAGACGATTTAAAAATTGGAATAGCATATATAAAGTAACTATAATTGCTGCAAATAGAATTTCAAATAAGTAATAGTAGTTATTTAAACTTTTACCTAAAACTGAAGTGTTATCTATTTTGATAGTTAGTATTCTTATTGTTCAAGCAATAGTAGCTACAAAGATTGTAATTGTAAATAAGATTGAGCTTTTAAAGTATTCTTGTTTATTTTGCTTAAATGCCAAGAATGAAATTGTATTTGAGTTTGAACCAATAACAATTGATAAAACAAACAATACAAAGGCAAATATAATAAACATCGAACCTGATTGTTCTCCATTTACTAATTGTCTTATAAAGTTATGAAATGCATTGTTAACAAATAACATCTCATTGGTTGCAGTTTTTGAATTTGCACTTCAAACTCACATTAAAATTCCAATAATTACAACTGCAATTAATAAAAACTGTGATACTAAACCAACAATTAGTGAAATTTTGTTGTTATGTGAATTTGGATCTGTTTTTTTCTTCAATTTGTAGTTAAAAATAGAATAAGCTAAATTTAGTACAAATAATGGTATTAAAATGAAAAATAAATATGCAATTCTACTTGGTTCAGAACTATAAAAGGTAAATAATAGTATGAAAGCAGTAATTGACATTACTAGGTAGCTAGTAAATCATGGTCAATACTTTTTAATTGCTTCCTTTTGAAAGTATATATTTACATAGTTCCTTCAAATTGCATATATAAATACAAAAGTTAATATGCCAAAGCGCAGCAAAATCAACACATTTCGTTGTTTGTTTTCCGCACTATCAAATCTTAAGAAATCTAAAACAGTTCAATCACTGAACATTTTTCTAGCAAAAAAGGTTTCCTGGATAAACATTAGAACCATCAATAAACCAACTACCAACAATGATAGTAAAATTCATTTATAAATTCTAACGGTCAAGTTATTTTTTCGACCAAGAAAAAAAGGATTGTAATCATTAAAGATTCTAGTCTTGCTTACATCCGCACTGGATTTCATTTTTTCTCCTTAATTTCAAAATATTTTTTTAAAAAAGTTTTATTTTTTTAATTACGTAAATTTTAATGAAAATAATATTTTATTTTATTTTTTTAGACAATTTAGAACAGTTTTTTAATAAAAAGGGTACAAAAACGGGCATTTATTTAAAAAAAATAAAAAATTTTAGCATTTTAATAAAATTAATTTTCTTCAATCTAAATGAATAAATTCAGATTAGAAACATAATTATAAAACACGAAATTATACCAAAAAAGAAGAATAAAGTTTATGAAAAGAAACTTGTTGTTTATTAATTATAAAGTTGCTTATTGCTTATAAAAATGAAAACAAAATGCTGTTTTTTTGTGTATAATAATTTAGCCAAAAATGAAAACGAAAATTTCATTTGCCAAATTGTTTCAATTAAGTAACAATTTTGGCTTTTTTTTATTCCCAATATATAATTTTTGCTATAAAAACAAAGATTAAATTTATATAGGAGAAAGAAATAAAAAATATGAAGTTATCAAATAAAAATAGATTTTTAATCCCGACTATTCTAACAGCAGCTATTGCGCCTATTCCATTAGGACTAATTGCAGCTAAATGTGGAACAGTTTCAATTGAAACACAAAAAACTGCTGGATATGCAGACCAAATGCTAAAATTGGCTAATAAAACCATCACAGTAGCAGGAGCATGATCAGATGCTAGATTTTACGCTAAAGATAAAGCTGATGACCTAGTAGTTATCGGAGCTACACAATATATTTCAAATGACGGTATTCAAGTAAGACATGACCTTAAAAAAGGTGATATTTCAGCTTTACAAGCACTATTTTCAGAAACAGTTGCTAAAGCCGCCAAAGAAGCCAAGGATTTAACAGATGCTAAAGCAACAGAACCAGGAGAATTAACATATAAAGATTCAAAAGGAAAAATTCAAAGTATTTTTAAAATTTATAATCACGATGCATATAGTGTTGTTGATGAAAATGCTGAAATTGCATTTGATATTAATGGTAATAAAAAGAAAGCTTATAAAACTAAACCAACTGGTGCTAGTGAATACATTCAATATGATGCAACCACCAAAACTCACACACAAGTAAAAGATTCAAAAACATTAAAAGTGTTATTCATACCTTCTTCAGATGCTACATTAGTACAAAACGCTACTGAAAAACTTTCAAAATATTTTAAAGATACAAAAAAATTAAGTAATATTGACATTTCAGTTTCAACGTCTTATAATGCTGCTGCAGCAGCCTTGAAAGCATCTTCAACTGACGTTGCTTTCTTACCTGTTGATACATGAGCAAGAGAATCAGGAGATTCAATGTTTATTTTACAGGCAGGTCGTGATGTACAAATAATTGACCCATATAGTTCAATTGCTAATCCTTCATCTCCAAAATTCACTGATGAAAAATTATTAGTTGAAGCTATGAATCAATACAAAATTTTTAATAATAATTCATTATATATTAATAAAGACGGTACAAAAAACCCAAGTAAAATAGCAGAAGGATATCCAAAAGAACTTAAAGATGTTATTGATGCAATTGCCCAAGAAGCAAAAACCAAAAATGTAGATTTACCAAAAGTTGGTTTCTATCGTTCATATATTTATGCTCGTAAGGATTCTGAGATCTACAAAATTGTAACCAAAGCTTTAAAAGAACAAGGTTCAGATTGAAAATTAGAATGAAATGATGTAGCAAAACATATTATATATGGATATACATCAACAACATCGGCTGCTTCATTTACCTACCCAGAACAATGATTTAAAAAACACTTTAAGGGCTTTAAGAGTTTCCTTAAATAATTAACTAAATTTTGGTTATAAAAATGAAATCCAAAACTTTAGACAAAATTGATTTAAACAAAGATTGAGACATAGTCTGACAAAACGCTTCAAAAGTTTATCCAAATGGAACAAAAGGATTGACGGAAGTCAATCTTTCTATTAAACAAGGGGAGTTTGTTGCGATAATTGGACTATCTGGAGCTGGTAAAACAACATTAATTAAAACAGTTAATAAGATAAGCGGCATTACTTCAGGCACACTGAAAGTAGGACCATATGAAGTTAATAATTTAAAAGGCGCTGAGTTAAGAAAATTTAGAACAAAAGTTGGAATGATTTTTCAAAACTATAATTTAGTTGAAAATATAACAGTTTTGCAAAATGTACTTTCTGCTCGACTTCCACAAATGAATAAATTCAGAGCTCTTTTTGGCATCTATAGTAAAAGTGATATTGATTTGGCATACCAATCACTTGCCAAAGTAAACATTTTAGAAAATGCTTATGATTTAGCCAAGGATCTAAGTGGTGGGCAAATGCAACGTGTTGCGCTAGCTAGAACTCTAGCTCAAAAACCTAAAATTATTTTAGCTGATGAGCCAGTTGGTGCTTTGGACCCTATTATGGCTAAAAGCGTTATGGATGGTTTTTTATTAGCTAATCAAATGGAAAAAATTACTATCGTTGCTAACTTACACCACGTAGACTTAGCCTTGCAATATGCCGATAGAATTGTTGGCGTTAAAAAAGGTCGTATCATTTTTAATGATACTTGAGATAAAGTTGACCTAGATAAACTTAAAGAAATTTATGGTGAAAAACTAGAACAATTCGATGAAGAACAATTCAAAGAAAACCGTCGTAAAAGACAAATAATTCAAAATGAAATAATTGAAAAAATTCAAAAAATGAAAGAATTAAATGAACAATCAAAAAGTGAAGAAAGCTCAAACCAAAAGCGAAAAAAATCTAAAAAATAAAATTAATTTTGAATCTTTTATTAATTATTTCAATCCAAAATTTACTGATATTGATAATCAAAAAGTTACTAAAAAGTTTCCATGAGATAAGATTATTGGTTCTATTGTAATTTTTGCACTTATTATTGGTGTAATAATTTTTACTAGACCTGATTTTCAAAATTGAACGAAATTCTGAAAACAAATAGCACACTTTTTTGATTTAAATAAAACCATTTCTATAGGAGCATCTACTTTTACTCCTCAAGAAACTTTTATTCGAAGTTTAGAATATCTCTGAACGACAATTTCCTATTCCGTACTGGGCACAATTCTTGGTATTCTTTTTTCGGTACCTCTAGCACTTTTAAGTTCTAAGAATTTTATTAAGAATAAATTTGTATATTATCCTTTCAGAGCAATAATGTCAATAATTAGAGCTATACCTCCAATTGTTTTTGCTTTTATATTCTTTTTCTTATTTTCAAAAGGTATTGCTGCAACTATATCAATTTCGATATTTGTATGCTCAATAATGACTAAATGATTATATGAGGATCTCGATACATATGACACTAGTGCTTATCAAGGTGCGCAAGCTATTGGAAATACAAAAACATTAGCTTTTAAAAATGCTATTTATCCATATTTAATAAAAAGAATTGTTTCTTATGGATTTTATTCATTTGAAATGGTAGTTAGATTTGCTGCAATTTTATCAATTGTTGGAATTTCGACAATAGGTCAATTACTAAGTGACCAATATGCAACTGAAGCCAATTTTTCTCACATGTCCATAGCACTGTGAACATTAATTGCTTTAATGATTCTTATCGAAACACTTAATTTCTTAATTAAAAAATATATTTTAGAATATTCACAAAAACACCCTAAAATTGATGACAAATTGCCATATAAAGAACAACTAAAGCAACTTAAAGCACAAAAATCAAAAATGTATATATTTAAAATATTCATTATTATTTTTGTAGTAAGTTTAGTTATTGCTTCTTTAACACAAATTGAATGAGAGGTAGGAAACTCTGTAAAAATATCACAATTTAAGCAAGGTTTTCCAAAATTATTTAAACCTGAGTGAAGTTTATTCCAAGGCGCTTGAAAAGGCTCTAAAACAGGTGTATTTCCTCTAGGTTTTGAAGCTTTAATGGTGGCTTTTGCTTCTTCATTAATAGGTTTAATATTTGCTTTCTTTATTGGTATATTGGCTGCTAAAAATATAACCAAATATTTTTCATATATATTTAAATTAGTGATTATTGTAATACGAGCAATTCCAGCATTTACGTTTGCCCTATTATTTATAATCTTATCTAAGGATTCTAAATTATTTGCTGGAGTTTTAGCTCTAGGGATTCATTCAATTGGAATGTTAGGTAAATTAATAATGGAATCAACTGAAAAAATTCCTAATAAAGTATTTCAATCACTTGATTCTCTTGGTGCTACATGATTTCAAAAAGTTAAATTTATCGTACTTAAATCAATCATGCCACAAGCACTTTCAAACTTCATGTATCGTGTTGAAATTAACTTTAAAAGTACAGTTGTTATTGGAGCAGTAGGAGCTAGTGATTTTGGATTCCAAATTAACACATTCTCAAATGATCCAAATAATTGAAATTTATTATCTTCATATTTAATTTTTAGTATTGTGGTTTTATTAATTATTGAACAAATATCAAATATTATTCGTTCAAAATTAATGACTGGTTACTTCTTTAGTCAAGATGTTTGATTTAAGAAGATTATTAAAAGAAGAATGTTTACTAAAGCATTAGCTGTAAGTCAAATTATTAATGAAGACTTTACCTATGAAGTTAGAAATGCTAAATACATTTTAGCCAAACATAATTACCACAAGCTATTTCTTTTAAATTACTTTGAACAAAACAAACAAATTCCAACAGATGAGATTTATCAATCTTTAAAAAATAATAAAAAAACTTATTTGCAAATGTATAAAGATTTAGTTCGTCAAATTAGCAAAGAAATAAATGAAATTTATTGGAAGATATATAAACTAACTAAATCTAATTTAGTAAATACCAAAAATCTTATTATCAAACACAAAGAGGCATCTAAATCAGCAAGAATGGCAATTGATAATTACTTCGAAAGAAAGTCAGTAGCAATATAAATGAACTTAAAAGATAAATTTGTAAAATTTTGAGAATACATCAATAGCCATAATAAAATAACTCTTTGTACTCATGTAGAACCAGATGGTGATACATTAGGTTCAGCAATAGCACTAAAACATTTAATTGAATTAAATGCCGATAATAAAGAAGTTAAAATTTCTGGTGGAGATTATCCTCGTAATTTATTATTTTTAATAGAAGATAAAATCGATTTAGTAGAAGATAGTTTTTTCAATAATTCCTTAAAAATAGTTGTAGATACTTCTACAAAATCTAGAATTTTTGATTCAAGAGTAAAAACACAAGAAGCTTTAAAAATTGACCACCATCCATTTGAAGGAAAATGGTTGTTTGAAATCGGCGGAGATTATTGACCAGCTACTGGACAATTAATAGTTGATATGATAAAAGAACTTAATCTTAAAACTAATTCTAAAGTTTTAGAAGGTTTAGCAGTAGCTATAATAACTGATACAGAATATTTTAAAGAAAGAAACATTGATTTTAAAACTTTTGAAAATATGGCGTTTTTATTAAAAAATGGCTTAAATTATGCTTCTTTAATTAAAAACATGCAACTAAACACTGAAGAGAATAACATAATATTTAATTCTTTAAAAAATATCAATACAAAAGGAATTGTCTCTTATATTATTGTCGAAGATATAGTTTCAAATGATATTGTTAGACCATTAGTAGCTAAATTTGTTGATTTAGTTAATACTGAAGTTTCCCTTGCTTATTTAAAAAGAAAACAAGATGATTATAGATGTGAGATACGTTCGAAATCAACATTTGATGTTTCTAAAATTGCCTCTTATTTTGGCGGCGGGGGTCATTTCAATTCTTCCGGTTTTATTCAAAAAGATATTAAAAATATTAACGAAGTTTTAAATAAAATAAATGAATAAAAACTCGCATCAGCTTATAAACTGATGCGAATATTTTTCTAAATTTTTTCAATTAATTTGATTGCCTTAGCAACTCCATATTTTTTATATGAACCAGCAACTCATTTGGATTGAATTTTAATATTCTTTAAAGAATTTTTCATAGCTACAAAAGCACCTACATATGGTATTACTGAGGTATCATTGCCCGAATCTCCAAAGTGAACAGTTTGTTTTGGATCTATGTCTAACAATCTAGATACATAATCAATTGCTTTACCTTTGGTGGCATTAATACTATTTATTTCAATGGCATATCCTCTAGAAACAATATGCAATGAAATAGTTTTAAATTTTTCTTCTAGCTGATTAACTAACTTTCTAATTCCTCTTTTTGAAGTACCAAAAGTAATAATTTTGGTTGAATTAGTTATTTGTGGAATTTCTGAATAAGTTTTTTGAACCAAATGCTTTACTCATGGTCTAAAAAATCTTAATTTTGCAGCTGTACCATAAATAGTGTCCCCACTATTAAAAATAAAAAATAGTTTCTTTTGCTTTAATATTTCAATTATCGACATTACTTCATCTTTTTTAATTTCATGTTTAATTAAAACATTTCCATTGTTATCAACAATTAATCCACCATTTTGACAAATTACATATTTAGAATTTATTTTTTTGGCTAAGTCCAAAACAAATTCTGAAGGATAACGCCCTGTTGCAAGAATAAAGGGTTTACCTTCATCGTTCATCCTTAGTGCTATTTCCAAATTTTCTTTACTTATTTTTTCTGGTTTTTTAGGAAGATCTAAAAGTGTTCCATCGAGGTCGCTAAAATAGGCTTTAGGAATAAAATCTATCATAAAAATCTACTTAAATTTAGTTAATATTTCATCCATTGGCAAGTAGCCCATAGTTGAATCTACCACCTTACCATCAACATAGTAAAATAATGTTGGAATACTTTGGACATTCATTTCTCTAGCAAATTCTGTGTTTTGGTCTACATCTAAATCAAAAACATTAATATCTTTGTGTTCGCTAGCTAATCTTTCTAATTCTGGACCTATCATTTGACATGGAGGACATCATACTGCTCTGAAAGCTAAAATTGCTTTTCCTTCTAAATGTTGGTTATTTAATTCTTTATTTGTTATTTTTTTATACATATTTTTTCTCCTTAATTTTTATTAATATGCTTTAGCAAAAATTACAATTCTATCTGTATTGCGCTTTGTATAAAAGCATTTATTAGCCTCTAATTTAAAATCTAAATCTATAGGTATACAACGGCTAGAAGCTCCGGTTTCTTCTTTTATTTTAACTTCATCATCACCATTTCCATCAAACTTAGTTATTACTCAATGTCCTTCTGCAATATTTTTCTTAAAATCTTCATAATTATCAACTTCATAAATATTGGACATTAATCTTTTTCTTGCTTGATTTAACAAGTTATTTTGAATATCATCTAATAATTTTGTAACTTCTGAGGTAATTTCATTTATTGGGATATATATTTTTTCTAATGTATCTCTTCTTACTGCTAAAACTTGGTTTTTTTCTAAGTCTCTGGGTCCAATTTCAATTCTCAATGGTGTTCCATGAATTTCAGAATTAGCAGCTTTAAAACCTGGTCCTTTATCTGAATCATCAATTTTTAGTTCAATATTTTGCTTAATTAATTCTTCTTTAATTTTTAAAGCTTGAATATGAACATTTTTGCTTTTTGAAGCAAAAAGTTCAATTATATCTACCTGACATGGAGCAATTTTTGGAGGTATTATAATTCCCCTATCATCACCATGTGTCATTATTAGTGCACCTAAAAGTCTAGTTGAAACTCCTCAAGATGTGCCATAAGCATTTACTAATTTATTTTCTTTGTTTTTAAAAGTAATATCAAATGCTTTTGTAAAATTTTGACCTAAATAATGACTTGTTCCAGATTGTAAAGCCTTACCATCTTTCATCATTGCTTCAATTGTGAGTGTATATTCAGCACCAGCGAATTTTTCATGTTCCGTTTTTTGTCCTTTAATAACCGGAATTGCTAAATATTCTTCTACAAAATTAACATATGTTTCAAGCATTTGTTTAGTTAAATCTTGAGCTTCTTTATCTGTTGCATGAATTGTATGACCTTCCTGTCATAAAAATTCTCTAGTTCTCAAAAAAGGATTAGTTGTTTTTTCTCAACGTAGAACATTAACTCATTGATTATATATTAATGGTAAATCATTATATGATTCAATTTCATTTTTAAAAAAGTCTCCAAACAACACTTCACTAGTAGGTCTTATAAAAAACTTCTCATTTAGTTTTTTTCCACCAACTTCGGTCACTGTTGCCAGTTCAGGATTAAATCCTTTGACATGACTTTTTTCTCTATTTAATAATTCTTCAGGAATTAATAGTGGTAAATTAACATTTTGAACACCAAGTTTTTTAAAACGTTTATCTAGTTGTAATCTTATGTTATCTCATATACCAAAAGATAAAGGTTTAAAAATTATTGAACCTTTAGAAGAACCATATGACATAAGGTCGCCATTTTGAATAACATCGGTATACCATTTGGCAAAATTGTCTTTTTGCAATGTAATTTTTTCTAGCTTTTTCATACTTTATTATTTTAACTTTTTTTGCGTATTTTTAAACTTAAATTAAATTTAATGAAATTAATGTAAATATATGGATTTTTATTCATTAAAGTGGACTTTTTTATTTTTCATATATTTACTTTTTTTTACAAAAGTGTAAGTTTTTTATCAAAACATCCCCAAAAGTGCCCCAAAATCATTAAAAAACCTCTAAAAACACCAATATATATATATATATATATATGAAATTAGGTATAATTAGGCATTATTTTAAATACAAATAAAAAGAGGTTTTATGAATAACTCAATTAAGAAAAAGAAAACAGCTATTATTGTAGGAGCAACAGCCAGTGTGTTAGTTGTTTCGGCAGCTGTAGCTGGTATTATATATGCTAAGTATGGCAAAAAATCCAAACCAAGCATCTATAATAAAGACAAACCAGATGTTATTGTTGACATTAAAGATCATGAACATGGCGAAGCTAGTACTTGAGATGCTAATGTTGATGAACAATACAAGAAACTTAGAGATTATATCCAAAAGTTGGTTAAGGCTCTAAAAACTGGTATTACTAACGTCAATAAGAATTTAAGTTTAGAAGATTTAGAAGATCAAATTAAAAAACTAGAAAAACACATTGCAATTGGTGAAGAGCTAGATCTGATTTTAGATAAAAGTATCAAAACTTTAAAAAGTGATACTAAAAAAGTTGAACTTCAAAAAGATAAAGATTTACTTAAAGGAATTGTTAAAGAAGCTAAAGATGCTTTAGCAGCTGCTAAAGAAAAGCAAAAAGATAAAATTAAAGATCTAGAAAAAATCAAAAAAGAAGCCAAAACTTTAATTGAAAAAATTAATAAGGCAGTTGATAAAGCTTCTAAAGCTAACACCAAAGCAGAATTTGAAAGTCTAATTAAAGAACTTAAATCATTAGTAGATATATCACAAAAATTAGAACCAAAATTAAAAGATTTTGGTGCTTTTAGTGAAGCTAATGAACTAAAGCAAGCTATTGATAAAGCAAATGAAACTATTAAAAAACTAGAAGATAAACTTAAAGCTCAAACACTTGAACAAGAAAAAGAAGCTCTAAAAGAGTTTGCTGATAGATTTAAACAACAAGTGGACACTTTAATTACAGAAACAGATGCTGCCGATTCTTTAGATGAGCTTAAAAAAGCTCTTGAAGAAATTGAAAGTCTAGCTGCGCCTGGAAAAGAAAATTCAAAACGTGCAAATGAACTTAACTTGGCTGACATTAAAAAATCTATTGATGAATCTTTAGCTAAATTAGAAGCGCAAAAAAATAAATTAGATGGCAAAAAACAAGCTAAAGAACTAGAAGCGCAACAATTAGCTACAGAAGTCGAAGCCTTAATTAAAGAAATCAAAGAAAAAATTCAATTAGCTAATAAAGCTAATTCTTTAAGTGAACTAACTCTAGCTAAAGCTAAGTTAGATGAAGTATTAGCTAAAGCTGTCGAATTAGATAAAAAACTAACTAAAGCTAAATTAGATGACCTAAAACTAAAATTAGAATTAGAAGTAAAAGAAGCTAAAAAAGTTTTAGAAGCTATAAGTCAAAAGCTACAAGAAGAACAAGATAGAGTTAAAGCTATTAAAGATGATTTAAGTTCAAAAACTGCTAGCCTTAATAAACTTGCAAAAGAAACTAAAGATGCTTCTGATATTCCATCATTAGAATCTA